>JAISMI010000088.1 GCA_031276835.1 Holosporaceae bacterium
AAAGGCAAATTCCACTAAAATCACTCCAATACGAGTCTTCTTTAGAGTCCGCCCCCCCCCCCGTGTTGCATTATTGTCACAATTTTTGTCAACGCCGATTTGAACGGCCTGAAACCGAACTTTTCGTCTTGCCCTTCGTTGAAATTCAACGTCTTAGATATAGTTTTCTTCGTCGACATTGCGTTGGACTTCTCGTCTTGCTTTCCGCCGAACGAAAACTTCTTTACTGTAGTCTCCTCCGCCGTCGGCCCCTGCGAATTAACGTCGTTTTCTTTCTTTTCGTCCGAATTCATTTCTCTAAATCCCAATCTGAGCATATTATGAAACGAAAAAAGTTAACAATGAGTTAAAGAATTCGCATAAGCACAAAACACCTGTCCATTTTTTTTAGCTCGTTAACGTCGGACTGTTTTAAAGACCCGTCCGACTGAATCAAATGAATTTTAAATCCCAAGCTGGATAATCTTTTGAAAGTAGACGAATTTGTGAAATTCGCCCTGTCGTACTTTATGATTATAGAGATTCTTTTCGATCTTTTAATGACGTTAATCGCTCCCTTGATTACTTCGGAGCAATCTTCATTTACGTTAATTTCCATAAGGTCGACATTTTGCAAATTGGGTAATTGCTCGTCGAGGGAGGACGCTTTTATCGTTAGGGCGCTATATCCAACTGGAATTTCGTAGTCGTCGGGTTTAATTTTTCCCGTTATATCCGGAAAATTATTTTTGTGCACCAGCAGACCATTAAAACTATGATCCGACATGGCCAACGCATTTGCTAATACTCTATTTTCAAACCCGTTCGCTAAAGCGCTCGATTTAATGGCGTCAACGTATTTCTTGCTGGGATTATAGAAATAAACCCTACCCGCCTGCTGAACTAACTTGGCCATAAGCAGAGTGTGTACGCCAATATTGTGGCTGATATTTATAACCGTGTCGCCTTTTTTCAGATTTCTTTTCAAATATTCGGCGACTTCATTGTTATAAACCTCCTCGTTTATGGCGTCATGGGAAAATAGATCGTTGTTTATATGAATTTTTATGTCGTCAAATACAATTCTATCGGAAAAATTCATTCCGTTTTCATTGCGTTTCAAATTTATTTTATATCTCTTAAAAAGAGAAACCGACACAGAGCAAACAATCAACGCCATAACCAAAACAAACGCTATTTTAAAAAACTTGTTCGCCAATTGGTCGCCGAAGCCTGCCCTAAGCTTATTCGACATGATATTCTCCCGATATCTTTAGAAAATCATATCCAAAAAACGTATATAAAGTATAAATTACAATTACTTTCCTAACGTTTTTTTGTAAATGTTTGATTAATTATTTTTATTTAACATGAAGAAGAGAGAAATCAATTTTCAGTATTGTAAAAAAAAAGAAAAATGGGATAGACGAAAGGATTTTATGAATGGAATGGTTTCAAATGAAACTTTTTAGAAATAGATCTCGCGGCGCGCTCATATTAGAAGTGACATTAACTCTTCCGATCGTCTGTTTTCTGATATTTTTTATTTTAGAAACCATGAAGCTCAACGACGTCAAAACGTCTGTTGATATTATAAGCATGGATATAGCGTTTGATTTTATGTCCTCTAAAGAAACGGCTAAATTTTCAAAAATAATCGAAAAACATAAACCGCCGTTTGTTAAAAATTCAGACATCACCTGGTATTTCGCCGTCTATAAAGATTTGCAGACCCTAAACTCAGAAACAGCCTTATACGGCGACGAAGAAGTCTACTGGCCTAAAGATCCGACAGGCCTTGCGGCAGAAGATTATATTGATATGAACGCCGACGGTTCGTTTAAAAGCAGAAATTCTAAAGTCGCTCTCGCTTTGACCAATTACCAAAAGCCAGAATTGAATTTTAAACCGATAAAAACCGACGCCAGCGAAGGTCTTGGAGGAAAAGCCTTCGTTTTGACCATCGTCTGCGATTATAAATTTTCAAGCGTGTTCGTGGAAAAATTGTACATGGGAGGGAAAAATACCCGAGGAAAAAAGAAATTTTTGCTTTGGGGAAAATGCCTTGGAGTCTGCAATTGAAATGAATCACTTTTCTAAGGGATGGGCGCTTCTATATATTTTTAATAAATTATAGTCGTCGACGTCCGTATATATTTGAGTGCTGGACAACGATTCGTGCCCAAGAAGTTCCTGAATGGAACGCAGATCTGCTCCGCGCCGCATGAGATGGGTCGCAAAGCTGTGGCGGAACGCATGGGCGCTGGCGTGATCCGGAAGATTGTACCATTTTCGCAATTTCTGAAGGCGATTGTCCACCAAAGAGGCGTGCAATTTTTTTCCCTTTAGCCCCACAAACAAATATCCTTCGCTCAAATCGTGGGGACAGCTGGAAATATAAGACTCTATCCTTTCCAGAACCAAAGGAAGCAGCATAACTACTCTGTCCTTTTTCCCTTTGCCCAGGATTTTGATCTCCGCCTTTGCATCTTTTGTTTGAATATTTAGGGCTTCGCCTATTCTCAATCCGCAACAGTATAATAGGGAAAATAACGCTTTATCCCTCTGGGTTATCCAGCCTGGATCACGGGGAAAAAAACAGTCCAAATTAAGAAAATTTAAAATTGCCTCCTCCTCCATCGGCTTGGGCAACAGCGCCGATATTTTAGGGCGTCTAACGGAATTTATAACTTTTAAATCCACCAGGTCTCTTTGGGCAAGATAATTGAAAAGCGATTTCACCGCAGATAAAGCTCTGACATTAGAACGAGCGGAAAGGCCTCTTACAATTCTCCGAGAAAGCCAAGAACGAAAATCCGAAACTTTTAGATTTCGAAATGTCTCGGGAGAAACATTTTCCCCCATATGTTCTCGTAGAAAATTTATAAAATCCTTCGCGTCGCATCCGTAGGCGTTTACCGTACAATCGGAATAGCGTCTTTGCACCGCCAGTTCTTTTAGCCAATTTTCAACAACGTCCCTCATTGATAACTTTCTCGGCGTTTTATTCGACACGCTCATATGTTATATGTAAACGGAATTTTTGGAAAGATTTACAGACCTGAATTTGGTATAAAAACAACACTACTATATTAAAATGCAAAATATTTTTATGGATATCAAAAAATTCTTGAAGTAATAACTCTTAATTAATATAATGAAACTATAATTGTTTCGTATTATGTTTAGGAGAGTAACGTGGATAAGAAAAGAGCAAAAGGTTTGGTTTCCATCGTAGGATTAGCCTTGTTGGCAGCTTGCGAGTGTGATACAAGTCGAGATGATAGCAATAAAATTGAGGTCGTAGAGGATGAATCCCTAAGAGGAACTGCAGCTGATTTTATCGCGAATGCCGGAGATAGAGTTTTCTACGCATTCGACAAGTCAAATCTTTCTCCGGAGGCGGAGGCGACTCTGTCCCGTCAGGTTGATTGGCTGAAACAGCATGAATCGAGAAAAGTGCTCATCGAAGGACATTGCGACGAGCGCGGTACGCGCGAGTATAACCTCGGACTCGGAGAAAGAAGAGCCGATTCGGCCGCGCGTTTCCTTGTTAATCATGGAATTAGCGGAGATCGCGTGAGAACCATTTCCTATGGTAAGGATCGTCCGATTGCCGCCCAGGGATCTCAGGAGGAAATCTACAGAATGAATCGAGTTTCCATTTCTGTTATTGAATAGTAATTTTTCGAACTTAAAAAAAGCCCTCTTAACGCGAGGGCTTTTCTATTGGACTAGAGCGACTCTTTTGCGCTTTGTATCGGTTGCGAATTAATTTCCTCGCTGTTTTTTTTCTGATTTTCATCGTTTTCTGTGGAATCGTCTTGTTCTTCGTCGTCGGAATTGGATAGTCCTTTTATATATTTCTCTATTTCCTTTTTATAGGAGAGCGCGATTATTTTAACGTCGGTTAATTGTTTTTTGGACACATACTTACTGGACACAAGAGCAATCACGACAGTATAATTATCCACGTTTTCCTTAAAAAGGATCATTGTGCGGCCGCATCTGCCGGAAAAATACCTTTCCGCTATTGAGAGAGTTTCATCCTCGTTATCTCGGGAACTAGAAAATTTAAACTTTGCCTTGGGACATTTTTCCGTAAAAAGATTTATGTTGTCAGGCTTGCGGGGAATTTCCTCATTACTATTCTGCAAAAAAATAAAAACCGCAGTGTCGGCGGAGTTAAAACTGGTTCCCGACGGCCATAGAGCGCCTATCAGTCCGTTTTTTCCATTAAACGTCCTGTATCCCCACCCTGCCGGTGATTTTATTACAAACTCGTTTCTTTCATCAAATTCGGGAGTTTCTATCGGCACGCCATAAACTCTAAAATTTGAGAAAATTATCAGGAAGAAGAATAAAATCAGCTTTTCCATCATTGCCCCATGTTACCGCCATTATACCAAGCAAAAACAAATAAATTATTAACCGCAAACGAAGTATTTTAGCATTTCAATCCTCTAATGTTAGTTTAGAAACGCCTTTTTATATTTCATTAACAAACGACTTGTATAATGAATAATTATGATTTTTTTAAAGAAGATAATCGATAAATTTGGGCGATTACGCCCATGGAAAAACCGACTCCCGTCGATAAAATCTGCAGGAGCAATTCTTATAGAGTTTGCCTTTGGCATTCCAATTCTCGTGATGATTTTATATTTTGGCTTAGACGTTCCGCAGGCCTACAGAATTTCCACCAAATTACATAAATTATCAGAACTTTACAGCCAAATGCTAATTAATATGAGCAAACAACGGGAATCAAAGGCCGTCACGATTGCCGACTTAAAGAATATTTCAAGAAGCGTTGGACTTTCTCTTACTGGAACCTTAAAAAACAAGAGATATCCATTTAATTTATCCACATATATCATCTGCATAAAAGGAGACGGAAAAAATTCTTTTAAAAACAAATGGTGCGTTCATATTAAAAATAATCTCACTACTGGGGAAATAACCAACAGCGCTGATTACAGATATTCGACGCTAGAAGAAGCGCATTCACAACATATTGGCAACATTAAAGCGCTCTCCATAGCAAAGGATGAAATAAAATTACTGGTGGAAACGGTCGCCTGGTACGACGCCTCTTCTCCTCGAGGTTTTAACAGCGAATTTTATCTGCTCACCATACCAGGAAAAATAAAAAATGGCGCTAAAACATTTGGAGACAGAACGGCCATCGTAACGCCGCACGAGGGGATGGTATCCGAAACAAAACCGTCGTAACGTCGCGCGAAAGCATTATATCCTCTGCCACGCTTCAGTTATGGCGGCTCGCAAACTATCATCGGAAGAGAATTGATAATTGCCCCCGCCCAATGCTAAGATCAATCGCTAGTTGGAGGTAGGGCATGAAATTAAAAGGCAGTAGAACAGAGCAAAATTTGCGAGAAGCTTTCGCCAATGAGTCTCAAGCAAGAAACAAATATACATATTTCGCCTCTCAAGCCAAAAAAGAGGGCTACGCGCAGATGGGAAAAATATTTGAAGAAACGGCTAACAACGAAAAAGAACACGCGAAAATTTGGTTTAAGCTGCTGAACGGAGGATCGATTTCCGATACGGCCGAAAACTTAAAGGCGGCGGCCAACGACGAAAATTATGAATGGACTAAAATGTACGTTCAATTCGCGAAAGACGCCGAAGAGGAGGGATTTCGAGATATTGCATTCCTATTTAGAGCAGTCGCAAAAATAGAAAATAGTCACGAGGCAAGATATAGAAGGCTTCTGGAAAACATATCCAACAATATGGTCTTTCAAAGGAAAGACAAAGTCGTTTGGGAATGCGGCAATTGCGGCTACTCGACGGAGGGAAAAAACGCTCCCGAAATATGCCCCGTATGCGGACATATCAAGGGTTTTTTCGAATTGAAATCCGATAATTTTTAACGCCCATGAATACCGGCTACGCAGTTGTTCTATCCACCATTGATTCCGAACGAAAAGCGGAAATTCTAGCGAAAAAAATATTGCGAAAAAAGCTAGCCGCCTGCGTTCAAATCCAGAAAATAAAAAGTTTTTACCGCTGGAAAGGTCAAACGGAACATGCCGAGGAATATTTGCTTATGATAAAAACCGCCGCCGATCTATTTTCTCAGCTATCGGAATTTATTCGGCAGAATCACAGCTATGAAACGCCTGAAATTGTTCAAATTCCAATTACAGAGGCCTCAAAAGAATACCTTGATTGGATGGCGGATGAAATTCAGCCGTTAAAAACCCTTAAATTTGATCCCCGAGAATAAATACCGCCTCATTATTGGAGAATGAGCAAATTCCTTCATTTATTTCTATGAGTATGGGACGTTCGCTATCGGGTTTAAATATTTTTATTATTCCTTTTTTAAGCGGAGTTATAATGGATATGTGGCGAGGAAGCAGACACATCTCGCCATTAACCGCCGGCAAGACTATTCTGATCGCCTTTCCGTCAAAAAGTTTTTCTCCGAGTTTTAGAACTTTTGCCTTCAAATTGAAACCCCCATATTGGTTGCTTTTTCGTAGACGTCTTCAATGGCGCCCACCATAAAGAACGCCATTTCAGGAAGGTGATCGCACTCTCCGGAAACAATGGCGTTAAATCCTTTTATGGTATCCGCCAAACTAACGAATTTACCGGCCATTCCGGTAAAAACCTCCGCCACATGGAATGGCTGAGATAGGAATCGCTGGATTTTTCTTGCTCTGGCCACCACAAGTTTATCCTCTTCTGAAAGTTCGTCCATACCCAAAATAGCGATGATATCCTGCAAAGATTTATAGCTCTGCAGAACCCGTTGAACTTCGCGGGCAACCCGATAGTGTTCCTGCCCCACAATGTGCGGAGACAGCATGCGGGAAGTGGAATCCAACGGATCGACGGCCGGATAGATGCCGAGCTCGGAAATTTTTCTACTCAGAACCGTAGTTGCGTCCAAATGAGAAAACGATGTTGCCGGAGCCGGATCCGTCGGATCGTCCGCCGGTACGTATACCGCTTGAACGCTGGTGATGGATCCCTTTATGGTACTGGTAATTCGCTCCTGGAGTTCTCCCATGTCGGTGGCCAAAGTCGGCTGATAGCCGACGGCGGACGGAGTTCTTCCCAACAAAGCTGAAACCTCTGATCCCGCCTGAGTGAATCTAAAAATATTGTCCACAAAGAACAGAACGTCCTGCTGCTCATAATCGCGAAAATATTCCGCCAGAGTAAGACCGGTTAGAGCAACTCTTGCCCTTGCTCCTGGAGGTTCGTTCATTTGGCCGTATACTAGCGCCGCCTTCGATCCCTCTCCGTCTATGCTGATCACGCCGGACTCGATCATTTCATGGTACAGATCGTTACCTTCTCGCGTTCTTTCTCCGACTCCGGCGAAAACCGAATATCCTTTATGGGCCTTGGCAATATTATTTATCAATTCCTCAATTAAAACTGTTTTTCCAACGCCGGCGCCGCCGAATAGCCCAACTTTCCCCCCTTTTGCATAGGGCGCCAGAAGATCCACTACCTTAATTCCGGTAATTAAGATCTCGGCTTCGGTGGCCTGATCCACAAATGGAGGGGATTCCCTATGAATCGGAAGCATAATGTCCGATTCAACGGGGCCTCTGTTATCCACCGGCTCTCCCACAACGTTGATGATACGGCCGAGTAGCTTTCTTCCAACGGGAACCTCTATCATTTTTCCAGTGTCGACGACCTCCTGCCCTCTTTGTAATCCGTCGGTTACGTCCATGGCTATGGTCCTGACAACATTTTCCCCCAACTGTTGCGCAACTTCAAGAATTACCTTTTTCCCATTATTCATAACCTCGAGAGCGTTCAAAATTTCAGGAACTTTCTCCTCAAACGTTACGTCCACGACAACGCCAAGTACCTGCGACACATATCCTTTATTAACTTCCATACCCCTATCCTTTTGCTACGGCGGAGGCGCCGGAAACCACCTCGACCAACTCTTGCGTAATGTTATACTGCCTCGTTCTATTGTATTTTATAGTCAAATTTGACAGCAATTCGTCGGCGTTTCGAGTGGCGCTGTCCATGGAGGTCATTCGGGATCCCTGCTCGCTGGCTACGCTCTCTAAAGCCGACTGATATATCTGGACAGCAACATTATAGGGAATAATACTTTTTAAAACGTCCTCTATGTTGGGCTCAAAAATAGTTTCGGTTTTATCTGGATTTGGCTCGCAAATCAACGGAATTATGTTTTTTACCCGCACTTCGCGGTGCATGGCCGAATAGCATCGGGTATAGACCAATGATACCCTATCGACGTTATTTGAAGTAAAATCGGCAATGATTTTTTGGGCCAATTTGCGAGAGTTATCAAATAGTTTTTCGCTTTTATAAAAATCCCCCGTTAATTCAATGAGATCGTCGTCATTGAGTTTTTGCTTTAGAATGTCAAATAATTTATCTCCCACACAAATGAGATGAACTTTTTTATTTTCCGCATGAATATTGGAAATAATTCCGGAAACCTCTTTGTTAATAACGTAATTAAAATTGCCGCACAGCCCTTTGTCGGAGGCAAATACCACCAACATTTCCCTATGTACGAAATCTCTTCCGTAGAAAAGTTCGCAGTTTATGTTAAGAAACTCCCTACGAATTTTAGCCAACATATGGCCGAGCTCGGAGGCATATTCTCTGGAAGCCATCGCCTTTTGCTCGGCTTTTTTTAGTTTGACTCCGGCGACCAGTTTCATGGCCGCAGTCACTTTACGGGTTGATACAACAACGCTTATTTTATTTCTGAGCTCTTTTAAATTGGCCATTCGGCTACCTATGAATCACTATTTTTTTTAAAATCGTCCAAATATTTTTTTACTAAAATCTTCATTTTTTCGCCCGCTTCGGCCACAATTTCTCCGCGTTTTCTAATATCGGCGAGCGTTTCGGACTCTTCGCTTTTCATGCGATTTAAAACATACTCTTCAAATGGGCGAACCATGTGCAATTCCAGATCATCCAAGTATCCGTTAACCCCAAGATAGATGCTCGCCACCTGATCTTCGACATTCATAGGAGAATATTGCCGCTGCTTTAAAATTTCCGTTAATCTTTCTCCGCGCGAAATCAATTGCTTGCTGGAAGCGTCTAAATCGGACGCAAATTGAGCGAAACCGGCCATTTCTCGATATTGAGCCAATTCCAACTTAATTCTTCCGGACACCTGCTTCATGCACTTAGTTTGGGCGGAAGATCCAACTCGACTGACCGATTGACCAACATTAATAGCCGGACGAATCCCTTGATAAAACAATCCGCTTTCCAAAAAAATCTGACCAT
>JAISMI010000036.1 GCA_031276835.1 Holosporaceae bacterium
CTGGAAAACGCCAATTCCTTATTGTTCAAAACCGTCGTTTTGCATAGTTATCCTCATTCCTGGAGATCGAAGGCGCCGCTTATTTTTAGGACGACTCCCCAGTGGTTCATTGGCATGGACAACACTGGACTGCGAAAAAGAGCTCTTGAGGAAATCGACAAAGTCGTTTGGATTCCCAAACAGGGTTATAACCGCATAAAATCCTTTGTGGAAAATCGCGGAGATTGGTGTATTTCCCGTCAACGCGTCTGGGGAGTTCCTCTTCCGCTGTTCATTAACAAAAAAACCGGAGAGCTGCTGCGGGATCCTGTCGTCGTCGATAGAGTGGCCGATATTTTCGCCCGAGAGGGATCAAATGCTTGGTTTTCTAAAGATCCTCAGATATTTTTGGGAGATAAATATAAAATCACAGACTATCAACAAGTTATGGATACGCTGGACGTTTGGTTCGAAAGCGCTTCCACCCATGCCTACGTATTGAGGAAAAACGACGAAAATGTGCAGGCGGATATGTACGTGGAGGGATCCGATCAACATCGCGGATGGTTTCAGCATTCGTTGTTAAATTCGTGTAAGACGTTTGGCAATTCTCCGTTCAAATCCGTAATGACCCATGGATTTATCGTGGACGAAAACGGACGGAAAATGTCCAAATCGCTCGGAAATGTAGTTACGCTGGAAGACGTCGTGAAAAATCTTGGAGCCGACATATTTAGGATGTGGGTTGCCTGCAGCGATTTCACTCAGGATCTTAAGCTGGGAGCGAATATCCTAAAACAATTGGAGGACGTCTATAGAAAACTCCGCAATACTCTGCGATATATGCTGGGGGCGTTACACGGATACGATCCTGCGGTGGAATCGGTCTCCTACGCCGATCTTCCGGATCTTGAAAAGTGGGCCCTGCATAGATTGACGGAAATACATAAAGAACTAACGTCCTGTATAAATTCCTATGACGTCAACGGATATTTCACGACTCTACACACTTTCTGTTCCGGCGATTTATCGTCTTTTTTCTTCGATATTCGCAAAGACTGTCTTTATTGCGATCATAAAAATGATCCGAAACGCAAAGCTTACAGACACGCGTTGAATACGCTGTTTCAACATCTTATAAGGTGGCTCGCTCCGGTGATTGTCTTCACGTCGGAGGAGGCTTGGTTGAGCGTTTACGGCAAGTCCAGCGTTCATCTGGATGAATTTTTAGTTCCCTGCGACGAATGGCTTAATAATGAATTGTCCGATAAAATTAACCAAATCAAAAAAATTAGAAAATCAGTAACCGCCGCTTTGGAAATTGCCCGTAAAAATAAAATAATTGGATCAAGTTTGCAGGCGGACGTTGCCGTTTTCGATCCGCATCGTATTATTTCCTTAGAAGACGAGTCGTTTTGGGAAGAGGCGATAATTACGTCCGGATTTAAAATAAAGCGCGAGTCCATTCCGAACGAAGCGTTCGTTGAAGATGGTATGGAAGAGATAGGAGTCGTCGTCAATGTCGCCCAAGGAGAAAAATGCGAAAGATGCTGGAAAATTTTCCCATCTTTAAACGGAGATAAAATATGCAAAAGATGCGAAAATGTTTTGGGACAAATGGATTCGTAGTTTTTTTATCGATTTTTATTTTTTTCAGCGATCAAATATCTAAATTCATTGTTGTGAATTCGCTGCGCCTGGGCGAATCCGTGCGCCTGCTGCCTTTTTTTAATATAGTGAGAGTGGAAAATAAGGGCATAACGTTCGGATTTTTTAGCGGAACTCTAGAACCGCTAATTATTGCTCTGTTCTCTCTGATTGTGACTGTGTATCTAGGCCTGTGGGCAAAGAAAAACAAACCGTATCGAATTCCGGCTTGCATAATCATGAGCGGCGCAATTGGAAATCTATTCGATAGATTCACCCGCAAAGCAGTTATTGATTTCCTAGATTTTCATCTGTTAAACTACCATTGGCCTGCATTTAATATTGCAGACAGCGCAATTGTAATCGGCGCAATGGTTTTGTTTTACATTTCGTACGGAGAAGAAAAAATATGAGAGGTTTTTGGGTAATATCTTTGTTGCTTCTGGCGGGATGCGGAAGCTATGAAAATGATAAAATTGACGTGGACAGCGCGAAAAACAATAATCCGCTGCTGGTTCCTCCATGCCTGAATAATGGATAAGCCAATGAGCAGAAAATTCGCGGCCGTTCTTTCGTTTCTGTTGTTTTTCGCCTGCAACGCTGAAAAATATCGAGGATGTTCCTTTCAGAAACTAGACAACGGCGTGTCCGTTATTTTTGTGGATACTCCGAAATCAGACGCTCTTTTGGCGATGTTGTGTATTTCGTCCGGCAGCGCCGACGAGATCGATAAATTCGGCGTCGCAAATTTGCTAAATTATATGTTTACCCAAAAGCTGAAGGAAAATGCCGCCGCCGATTCTCTTCAGTATGGCTCTGAAATTAATTCGTACGTCGGGTACGATCAAAGCGCGTATTATTTCTACGGAAAGGTCGAAGATTTGGAGGGGTTTATAAAAAATCTCGGCGCGATTTTTTCGAATTTTACTTTTTCGACCGAAGATCTAAACGGCGCTAAACAGGCGGCGGAAAAGAAAATTCTTGACGATCAGCAGATAGATAAAAATCTGGTAAGATATGAGTCAAGAAAATCTTTGTATTGGCATTCAAACTATGGAAACCGCGAGTCCGGCACTTTGGACGATCTTAAATTGATATCCGAAAGCGATATAAAAAGGTTCAAAAACAGGAATTATCGGAATAGTAAAGCAACGCTGATTATCGCCGGCAAAGTCGATAAAAATCGCGCAATTGGAGAAATTACAAAATATTTTCAGAGGAAAGAAATTTCGGCGGCGCCAATGCGACTGCAGGAGCCTCCGCATCACGGATCCACGACGAAGATTACCAAATTCAGCTCTCAGGTGAATGTTCCAATTGTAGAAATGTATTGGAGAATTCCCAATTACAGAAAAGAAAAAAATAAAGCTCTCGCAACGGAAATTTTTGTAAACCATTTGGACGAGGTTCTGCGGAAAAATTTAATCGAGAATAAAAAATATGTAACGTCCATATCGTTCGTTTATTCGTTTTGGAACTACGATTACGGGGATTTTTGTATTGTTATCACGGCTAAAAATTCCGTCAAGGTGGAGGACGTAATAACGGCTGTTTTATCTGAAATTAAATGCGCGGCCTCGGAAAAAGTTACGGAACGGCAGGCGAAGGCGGCCGCCAAAAAATTGGCCGACTCTTCCAACGTATTTCATTACAACGTCGATGTGGTGGATTTTGTCGATTGGATATCCAAAAGAATTGGTTCCGGCAATGATTTCGCATTTTTAAGATCCTATTGGGATTTTGTGAATAAATTCGATTTGAACGAAATAAACGCGCAGGCAAAGGCGATATTTACCCACGATCCATGCGTTATTTCGGTAATTAAACCGGAAGAGAAAAAAAGTGCTCCATAACCAATTCATTCTTTTTCCGCGCGAACTTCCGAAACAAAAATTTCCGAACGACATTGCGGCGTCGGATTGTTTTTCCATTGTGAAATCAAAGGAAGATCTTGACGTTTTGGAGAATCCTCGTTTAAAAAAATGGATGCGCAACCGCCAAATAATCATTTGCGGCGTCGGCGGATCTAGTTTAGGAGGACAATGCGTTCACGCCGCTTTCCCCAACGGGGACAGGTCTATAAAATTCGTTAATAATCTGGATCCTACGACGTTAAACAAAGTATTTTCGGAAATTAATCCGGAGGAAACGGGATTTTTATGTATTTCCAAGTCCGGAGAAACTTTAGAAACCGTGTGTCAGGTTTTATTGGCCATGGATTTGATAAAGGAAAAGGACAAATTTGTGTTTATCACCGAAAATAAACCGTCTTCGCTTAGAAAAATAGCGGATGAATTTGATTTTTTGTGTTTAGATCACCCTCGGACGATCGGCGGAAGATTTTCCGTGTTTTCGATTGTCGGAATGTTGCCGGCGTTGCTTTGCGGCGTCGATCCGTTAAAAATAAGATCCGGCGGAAGGGAAGCGCTAGAGGGCTCATGGGATTCCATTGAGGAAGGCGCCTCTTTTGTGAGTACAAGTTTTCAGAATGATTGCGCTCAGCATGTGTCGTTTGTGTATTCGGACAAGCTTGCGGCGTTTGGAGCATGGCTTGCCCAATTGTATGGAGAGAGCTCTGGGAAATCCGGAGTTGGCGTTACTCCATTAACGGCGATCGGTTCCGCCGATCAGCACAGTCAGCTGCAGTTGTATTTGGATGGAAAAAAAGATAAATGCTTCACGTTCTTTTTGGAAAAACAAAAAACCTCTCTAAAAATATCAGAAGACGCCGCTCTTCCCGCCTCGTTTTCCTATCTAAAAAATAAGACGATGGCGGATGTTTTCGAGGCCCAGTGCATCGCAACTATGACGGCCGTTGGAGAAAAATGTTCCTTCGTTAGAAAAATAGAAATTCCCGAAATTACTCCTGAGGTTTTAGGAGCCCTATTCATGCGCTTCATGCTGGAGGCGGTCGGCGTTTGTAGATTAATGGGCGTTGATCCCTTTAATCAGCCGGCGGTGGAGCGCGGAAAAATTCTTGCCAAAAATTTGTTGAAAGACCGTCTATGACGCTAAAATTCGATAAGATGCACGCTTTGGGCAATGATTTTGTGATAATAGATCAAAATCAGCTTCCAAATAAGCGCTTCTCCGATGAAGCTTTCTTCGCCCGTCTATGCGATAGACATTACGGAATCGGCGGCGATTTGCTGGTTTTATATGAATTACACGATAACGACGTCCTGGAGGCGAAGTTTTTTAATCCAGACGGCGGCGAAGCGGAAATTTGCGGGAACGCTGTCCGCTGTCTTGGGTTTCTTATGAGAAAACGCGGCGGATTGTCTCGGTGTATTTTGAAAACTAAGGCGAAAACATATCCCATTTTGATGATGGATAATGAAATTTCCGTCGATATGGGCCCCGTGAGTTTAGATCCTCAAGACATTGGACTGTCAAATAAAAATTTAAATCCGCTGTCCATAATCGACGAGTTGAATTTACCGAACGATCTTCATGTTCGCGCGGCGTACTGCGTCGCCGTTGGAAATCCGCACTTGATTTTATTTCTTGAAGAGTCGTTGGACGAAAAAAGAATGACGTTCTTCGGCGCTATGCTGGAAAATCATTCGTTGTTTAGAAATAAAATAAACGTTTCCTTTGGATTTATAAAATCGGAGAACGAAATTACTCTGTCGGTCTTTGAACGGGGAGCGGGATTGACTTTCGCCTGCGGAAGCGGCGCGTGCGCGTCTGCAGCCGTTGCCCATATTAGCGGATTGATAAAATCAAAAAATATTTTAGTCCGCCAAAAGGGCGGTTCCTTAAAAATTTTCATTCGTGAAGACGGAAATATTTTTCAAACCGGACCGGCGTCCTATGTTTTTTCTGGGGAAATAGAAGTATGAAAAAAGTAACTGTCTATACGGACGGGTCGTGCAGTGGGAATCCTGGTCCAGGAGGGTGGGGCGCTTTAATTATCTATGGCTCCATCGAAAAAGAATTATGCGGCGTCGAACCAAGCGCCACCAATAACCAGATGGAATTAACGTCCGCCATAAAGGCTCTGGAGGAACTTAAGGAAGCCTGCATCGTCGACTTATACAGCGACAGCAAGTATCTGATAAACGGAATGACCCAATGGATGGATAAATGGATAGAAAAAAAGTGGGTCACCTCGGAAAAGAAAGCTGTGAAAAACAAAGAGCTATGGGTTAGACTGCTAGCTCTTTCGAGATATCACAAAATTTCATGGCATTGGGTCGCCGGCCATTCGGGACACGAACTAAACGAGCGCGTGGACAGGCTCGCGAGATCGATATGCGGAAAATAGAACGCTCCGCGAGTCGCGTAAATCTACTTGGATTAACTTTCGATCAGTTAAAGTCTGAATTCTCCCAAGCGGGACTTACGCCGTTGGATGCCAAGCGCGTTTTCCCGTGGATACATATGAAACTGGCAAAATCGTTCGACGTTATGACCGACGCGCCGCTACGCGTTCGAAAAATTCTAAAAGAAAATTACTCCATAGATAGGCCGGAATGCGCCGTTCTGCAAAAATCGTCCGACGGAACTCAAAAAGCGCTTCTGAAATTGGAGGACGAAAATTTTATCGAAACGGTTTTGATACCGGAAGAAAAGCGAACGACCGTTTGCGTATCTTCTCAAATTGGCTGCGCCATGGGATGTAAATTCTGCCGCACTGGAACTCAAAAATTTACGCGCAATCTAACGGCGGCGGAAATAATTTCCCAGGTTTTCTTTTGGAAGGATCTTTTTCCAAAAACGATAACGAACATTGTGTTTATGGGAATGGGAGAGCCCCTTTTAAATTTTGAAAATCTATCTAACGCGTTGACGTTACTGTTGAGCGAAAAGGCCCATAATTTTTCTCGCCACAAAATAACCGTTTCGACCTCTGGAATTGTCGAAAACGCCATTGCGGATCTTGCGAAATTTGGAGTGAAACTTGCAATTTCTTTGCATGCCTCCGACGACGAAAAACGCTCTTCCATTATGCCCGTAAATCGGAAATACCCCATGGAAAATGTACTACGGGCGGCAAAAGAATATCTCCAAAACAGTAATACCAGCCACATAACTTTTGAATATCTGCTGTTAAGAGGCGCGAACGATTCCGATGAGGACGCAATTCAATTGGTTAAGCTGCTGCGTTCTATCAAATGCCGAGTAAATTTAATTTTATTCAACAATTGGCCTGGATCTTCCTTCAGCGGAAGCGATCGAAATAAAGCGAACAATTTTTCCCGTTTGCTATTGTCCAGAGGAATTCGCGCCGTAGTGAGAAAATCCAGAGGCGAAGACATATTGGCGGCCTGCGGTCAACTGTCGACGGAACAAAATCGCTTTAATAGCCGCGCATAATAATATAAAATCTTGAATATAATATGAGAAATATCGATTATTATGCTATTAAAAAGATATAAATATGCGGTTAAAAAGATATAAATTTGAAATCATTTTGATTTTAACGGGACTGCTGGCAAGTTTTCTCTGCTATGCCCGCACGCACTTTTTCGCGATTTTTTTCGGCGATTTCAATATTAGATTTTTTGATACGGACGATTACATGACCATTGTCCGCATCCGTGATTTTTTTCGCCATTATGATTTGGCCAATTCCGTAATCGCCAGAGCCAATGTTCCATTTGGCGGAGATATGCATTGGACCCGCTTCTATGATTTTTTCCTAATTGTTCCATCTTTTATTTTGAATTTATTTTTGGACTCCATAGATCAGGCCACAGAGTACGTCGGATTGTTAATATCTCCGGCTGTGAAATGCGTAAGCGTTATTTTGCTTTTCGATCTGTTCCAGAAAATTATGACGAAGCGGACGGCTTTTTTGGCGTCTCTTATATTTGCGGTTCAACCCGTAATAAATTACATAAATATGTTCGGTCGTCCAGATCATCACGCTTTCATAATGCTTTTTATTATTATTTACGCCCATAACATTGCGCGGCTATGCCAATCCGGATTTAGCGACTATCGGAGCGCGCGGAATGCGGCCGTAACGGCCGCCCTTTGCGTCTGGATATCGCCGGAGACTCTTATATTTCTGCTTTTATCGGAGGCCGTAATGTTTCTTTGTTTCTATAGCGATATAGAAAAATTAATGGTTCTCTACAGGAAAAACGTTATTTCGGCGTGCGTCGTTGGGATCATTGTATTTTTATTCTGCAAAATAGACGTCGCGGACGCGCTATGCGTTGGAGCGTTGTCGTTAATTTCCTATCTTACGATAAAAGAATATCGTCCGTGGCACGTCGCGGCTTTCATGCTGTTGGCGGCGGCTTTTTCCACTCTGCCGGCGGTAGAATACGATAAAATTTCCGTTGTTCATGTCGGGTTGTACATGTGTATAGCGGTTTTTTTCGGATGCGCGCCGCTATATTGCGGAAAAATAACCTACTCTATTGCGGCGGGATGCGCCGTTAAATTGGCGTTTCTGTTCATGTTTCCGAAGTTTCTACAGGGAATGGAAGCGGACTTGGGCGAAACGCTAAAGGCAATTTGGTTAGACGCCGAGGTCGACGAGTTAAAGTCTCCATATAGTTTCGGAAAAATGCCGTCTCTTTTTTTCAGTATATATATGCTGATATCGTCCGTTGCCATTTACAATAAAATTCACGATTTGACGAGTAAAAAATTCGAAAATATGGACGCGACATGGTGGATTTTTGTGGTAGCCTGCTCCTGCTATCAAATACTCGCCATTATGGCGGACAGAATGCGGCCCGCCTATAGTTTAATGGGAATACCTTTGATTGTCGATCTTGCAATGAACGGAGCGCCGCTAAAATTTGCGCCAAATTCTTTGAAAATTGCAATGGCTTGCTTTTTGACTTTGACGGTCGACATGAGCCAAAAATATGGTTACATATTAAAAACTTATTTTGCGAATTGGTCCGAATTGCGGCAATTTTGCGAAGAAAAAAAAGAAGCCTACCGGCAGGAGGATAGATTTTTTAAATTTCTGGACGGCTTGGAGGCAAAACCGACGGTCATTCTAACCTATCTGGGAAAATCGACGATGACTCTCTATTACACCAAACATAAGGTGGTTGCCGTTCCATATCATCGTCAAGGGCAGGGCATTCTTTCATTTTTTACCGTTATAGAAAGCGACTATGACGAGAATAAAGTGAAGCAGATTCTATTAACCACCAATACTTCCTACATTTTTATATCGAAAACGATGTGCTACGCTACTCCAAGCGCAAGAAACAGCCTGGCCGGCATGATAGTTCGGGGAAACGTTCCCGATTGGATCGACGTCGTAAAGTTACCAGACGAATTTGAAGACGTTATATTGGTAAAAATAAATCAGAATAAATTACTTATGCCGCGAATCTCTTTAGACGGAGCTTAAGTCTTCTGGTCTAGAATTTCCAGGCGATGACGTTTGATGATTTGTAGCACCAGTTTCTGATAATTTTTATCGGTTCCATAGTCCCGTATAAATGAGGATAACTTGACGCCGTCGATTTTTGAGGATTCTTTCATCATGATTTCTCGCCGTTTTCTAAATTCATGGTAGCAGTTTCTGACGTTGAGAGTTTTCATATAGGCAATGACGCAGTTAAACAAATTATCAAATTTTAACAGGTTCGTATTCGATTCCATCAGTCCGAAATAGGCGTTACGGCGATGAATTGTCGGATTACTTCCAAATTTGCTCTCAAGAGTCGCCTGCGCTACGGCTAGAGAAACCGGAACCGGCGCTACCCTTAGTAGCAACTCGGAAAAGTCTCGAGTTTGATAGAATCGACAGATTTTTCTAAATCGCTCTGATTCGCTAGGGGTTAATTTTTGTGATTTTCGTTGTTTTTCCTGAATATAAAAAACGAATTTGCGCTGCTCTTTTACAATTTCATTCGCCTTGCCGACGGCGGAGGCGATCGCTCTTACAAAAAAGTCTCGGTCCGATTTCGCCGCCGAATTGATGAGGGGAATGCCCGTTAAAGCGAAATTAGGGACTTTATCCAGATTTACTTTTCGTAAAATTTTATGATATTGGGCGTCCAGAAATTTATCGATTTTATGGCACAGGAAAATTTCGTCTCTGATGTTGCTAGAACGTTTGACCGCGGGCTGCGTCGAAGGAGAAACTTGCGACGTCGCCGAAACTTCGCGTTCCGCAACGTACGATTTGCAAGATTGCTCTAGAATTCCTCTGTTGATGTTATGAAGCGTCGCAATAAATAATATCAAACAAACGGGAACAAATAGACGAAAAATCATTCGCTCGGAACCACGAATATATCTTCAGATACAATCTGGCGCAGCGTTCTTTCAATGCCGTATTTCATTGTTTCCCGAGCCCGAGGACAACCGGAGCAGGCCCCAAGTAATTTTATCAGCAGGGCGTTGCCTTTTAATGAAACGATTTCCATATCTCCGCCGTCCATTTGCAGCGATGGTTTGATATGCTGATCAACCGCGTCCATTATTTTTTTCAGTAGATTATTATCGCAATCCATTTCGACCTCATAGGTTAATTTTTTCACTATAATTGATGGCGCCAAATTCTTCAAGCTTATTGACTATTCGCGATTTAAAACGGTATCATCGGTGAGTTTTATAAAGGATCAATTTTATGGACAAAGAAAAAGCGCTTGAGGCGGCATTAACCCAAATAGAAAAAGCTTTTGGAAAGGGATCCATCATGAAGCTGGGGCAGCGGGGAAGCGTAGTGGATATCGAAACTATTTCCAGCGGTTCCATAGGATTGGATATGGCTCTTGGAGTCGGAGGATTTCCCAAGGGGCGTATTATTGAAATTTTTGGTCCGGAAAGCTCTGGAAAAACTACTTTGGCGCTGCATGCCGTTGCGGAGTCTCAGAAAAAAGGCGGCTCCTGCGCCTACATAGACGCGGAACACGCTCTTGATCCAGTTTACGCTCGGAATCTAGGCGTAAACGTCGATTCATTGATATTGTCGCAGCCGGATACCGGAGAACAGGCGTTGGAAATCGCCGATACGCTGGTTCGTTCCGGAGCCGTCGACGTATTGGTGGTGGATAGCGTAGCCGCCTTAGTCCCAAAGGCCGAAATAGAAGGCGAAATGGGGGATTCTCACATGGGATTACAAGCCCGCCTGATGAGTCAAGCGTTGCGTAAATTGACCGCCACTGTTTCGAAATCAAATTGCATAATGATTTTCATAAATCAGATCAGAATGAAAATTGGGGTTTTCTTTGGAAATCCAGAAACAACCACCGGCGGTAACGCGTTGAAATTTTATGCGTCCGTAAGATTGGATATTCGCAGAACCAGCACGTTAAAGGAAAAAGATCAGGCCGTCGGCAATCAAGTTCGGGTTAAAGTCGTGAAAAATAAGGTTGCTCCTCCATTTAAGGTCGTCGATTTCGATATTATATACGGAGAAGGAATATCCAAAAATGGAGAACTGTTGGATATCGGAGTAAATATCGGAGTCGTGGAAAAATCCGGCGCCTGGTATGCTTTTGAAGGACAGAAACTTGGTCAGGGAAAAGAAGCCGCTCGTCAGTTCCTTAAGGAAAATCAAACCGTGGCGAATAAAATTGAACAAATAATTCGCAATAACGGAGAATTGGTTTCGGGAGTAACGGAGATAATCGCCGAGTAAATGGTTTTTATGCGAAAATATTTACTTGTTTAGTTGTATCCTGAATTCTGCGAACTCATTTTCTATGGAATGCACCGAAATAGCGCCGGAATGCTCGTGAATTACTTCTTTTGCCGTTGATAATCCCAGTCCAGGTCCTGTGCCTTCTGGTTTGGTGGTGAAGAAAGGCGCAAAAATTTTGTCCTCTATCTCCTGTTTTATGCCAGTTCCATTATCGTAGATGATAATTTCCACATATAGAGGATTGTTTTCCGTTTTTATTCGTATTTTGGCCAAAGATATGTCATCAAATTTATTGATGACAGAGTAGATAGCGTTGTCCAATATATTGTAAATCGCTTTACTGAAGGATTGGGTTGATATAGGAATATGAGGCACCGCATTGTCGAACTCCGTCTGTATTGTCGGTAGCGTCGTGATTCCATTTATCTTGTAGGAGGCCAGCAGCATAGTGATTGTCTGGGCGATGATCTTATTAATGTTGCCAGGATGCTTCTTTCCGCTGGACGTGCTTGATTGATCCAACATAAATCTAATAATTTTATCGGCATTTTTGCCGTATTCGGATATCTTCGTTACGTTAGACTGGAATTTTTTGAGATGATCAAAAATGGACGTGTAGAATTCTTCCGGCACTATGGTCTTATTGCTTTCTATTTTCTCCACTAGTTCATCGCAGATTTCAGAGCTAACGTCGGCGAAATTAATTATAAAATTCAGCGGATTTTTCAATTCCTGAGAAATCGAACTTACCAATACGCCCAACGACGCCATTTTTTCTTGGGCTACTATTTGTTTTTGTCCCTGTTCGATTTTGGCGAGATATGAAATTTCTTTATCGTGCGCCTCTTTTTTGGAAATACAGTTTGCTAATCTTGCCCGCAATAGGGTTTGATTTAAAGGTTTTATTAGATAATCTTCCGCTCCGGCCTCTATGCATTTTACGACCCATCCGATATCGTTGTCGCTGGAGATCATTATAACCGGAATGGAGCGGTATAAAACGTTTTTCTTTAGATCCACTAAAAAATCATGGCTATTGGTTCCGCCAATGAACATATTTAAAAAGATTACGTCCACTTGATATTTTCCCAAAATTTCAATAGCTTGATTGGAATTTTCCGACAATAAAACGTCGTGTCCGTATATGGAGAGTCTCCGTTTCAATAGAGCTCGCGTGCTTTCGTTTTCGTCTACGACGAGAATTTTTGCCGGTTTTTGGGTAAAATGTAATGTGTCTATGTCTTCCATTTTTATTTTTCCAAATATTTAATTGAATTTTACAATAATAAAGTTAAAGAAAGTCTAATTTTTTTACGAGACGTTAATTTTTTTTGATTATACTTGTTTTGTTAGGTTTAAAATGAGGTGAATTGTGACAGAAGAAACGGAAAATGGCAAAGAAAGTAAAAATATATCTTCCCAAATAGAAAAAAATAACGACTCCATTGCGGAGAAAAAAACGAAAGAAATTTCAACCGCAATATCTTTCGTTGAGGATGACGAGTTGGAAGACGCGGAAGACGAGGAAGACGAATCGGAGACGGCCAATAAAACCTGCGACGCCGTCGAAGCGCAAATTAAAACTTTGATTGGAACCGGTCATATGTTTAAGGCTCACGTAATAGCCAAAAAAGCGTTTCAGAAGCATCCTGAAAATGCAAATCTTGCCCAAGCCTACGCTCTTGTTTTATTAAAGACTGGGGCTCTGGAGGAATCCAAGAAACTTGTGTATCAAATTCTTGGAATTGTTCCGCAAAAGGACGATGCGACGGACGCAATGATGATCACCGTGGAGGATTTGTTGACTTGCAAATTTTTAACGCAAGGGTGTCCGGAGGTAATGGCGAACATAGGACATATTTTTAAGGAGTCCTGGAAATATTCACACCATTGTCGCGATCTTGAAATATCGAGAGAATTGTATATGGCCTCTTTCCGGAAGAATAAAACGACGCGCACCGGCATTAACGCGGCATGGTTGTCCTGGTTAACCGGAGACGACGCCATGGCTAAACAATTGGCGACCGAAGTTTTGAAATTACTGCCTCAGTTTGGGCTGGAGTCCTCTTTTTCGGACTTGACCAATGGGGCGGAAGCTCAATTGCTGCTTGGACGGGAAGACGACGCCTGTAGATTTTACGAAGAAGCCATGAAACAGAGCGCCAACGAAAATTACATCTCCATTGTTACGGCTCGGCAGCAGTTGTATTTTTTAAAGGAAGCCGGATTTAAAGTTCCCCACGAAACCCTGGAAATTTTAGCGCCGCCGACAATTGTTGTATTTACCGGACATGCGATAGATCATCCAAGTTTTCAGATTTCTCTGTTTCCTCAGGAAATAGAAGAGGACGTAAAACGCGTCATTACGGAAAAATTGCAGAGTATTAATGCAAAAATAGGCTATAGTTCCGCCTCCTGCGGCGCGGATATTATATTTATCGAAGCGTTGCAAAGTTTGGGAGGGGAAATAAACATCATATTGCCGTTTGCCATTTCCGATTTCATAGAAAATAACGTGAGACATGCCGGACCTCGTTGGGAAAAGAGATTCGAGCGAATTCTTGAGAGCGCCCATTCCGTAAGTTTCTCCTGTGAAGACAGATACCTAGGTCACGATATGCTCTATAGATTTTCCAATCATGTTATGCACGGCAGCGCCGTCATGCGCGGAAAGTTCTTGACGACGGAACCGCATTTGATGGCCGTTTGGCATTCCAGAACGGATTCGGCGCCAGGCGGGCCGGCGGACTTCATAGATCGATGGACCAACATCAGTACGCTGCATCTGATAGATCTGGACGAATTCGGAGAAACCGAAAACGCCGTTGAAAAAATAGACCTATCGCTTATTCAGCCTCAAAAATCTTCGTTGGCTTTCGATCCGTTTATATCCCAATCGCCGGATCGCATTATAAAGTCCATGATGTTTTCCGATTTATCCGGATATAGTAAGTTGCAGGACGAGCATATTCCGTCGTTTTTGGATTTTCTCGAAAAACTCAACGCCGCCATCGAAAAAGTTGGGGTTTCATTGGAGTCTCTGAATACATGGGGAGACGCGGTATTCGCTGTCGCCGGAAGCGCCATTAAAATTGCCGATTTTGGTCTGCAATATTGCGATATCATCGAAAGTTTAGGAAAAAAATATCCGGAATTTCCTTTTCCGATAAAGGCGAGAATTTCATTGCATTCCGGACCGGTGTTTTTGGCGCAGGATCCTTTCATTAAAAAAGTGAATTTCTACGGCGGTCATATTAATCGAGCGGCGAGACTTGAGCCGGTCACCGCCGTTGGACAGGTTTATGCTACGCAGCAATTTATCGCTCTGCTCTACGGAGAAACCAACGATGAACGCAATGAATACATACAAAAAGGTCTGAAGTATTATGAAAAATACTCGACCGAATACGTCGGAGTAGTTTCGCTGGCAAAAAGTTTCGGTCAGCAGGAGGTATATCATTTGCGCTGGAAATAATAAATGCTGTGATTCCAAGGGAATTGACGACTAAAAGCGGACTAATTCAATAAGATGGATTGATTTTTCAGTCTTTCGTGAAATGCAAAAAAGCAATTGGCGAATTTTTTTAAACATCGGGGAATCTGCAAGTTCGCAAATCCGTGTCCATCCAACTAACGACAATTTTCAGCCGTCAATTCCGTAATTCTTGCATAACGATCGTCCGTTCGTTATTTTTATAAAGTCGAAAGAATGGAAATAATTGGAAAGAAAATCTCTAATGGCGACGTCGTCCGGTGTTTGGAGTAGCGAGGCTCCTTCCAACATCGCTCTAATCAAGTATATGGGAAAGCGGGAAGGGAATATCCCCTGTAATATTTCTCTGTCCCATACGTTAAATAAGTTTACCACCAGGGTTTCCCTTGAGATTTGTTCCGGTAAAGACGATTTTTCCAATGAAATCGGGCTACCGCAGAAGTCCGTCGATCGTTTTTTGGAGCATCTGAAGCGCATAAAATACCGCTACAATTACGGCGGTTTTTTTCTGGTAAAATCCTTCAGCAACTTTCCCCATTCCGCCGGAATAGCCAGTTCTTCATCGAGTTTTGCGGCGTTGACCATGTGTTCGTTGGCGGCGATATGTGAAATTAAGGGCGTAAATCTTCCTTCTCCCGAGGAAATGAGCCGATTAAGCCGAGAAGCGTCCGGCGCCTCCTGCAGATCGTTCTTTTCGCCATGGAGCGTTTGGAATGGCGACGGGGCTCGGAAAATAGACGTAAAAATCGGAGAATTAAATCACGATTTAGCTCTGGTGGATTCTCGACCAAAACAAATTTCCTCCGGCGAGGCCCATCGATTGGTAACAAGTAGTCCGCTGTTCGAAGGAAGATCAACAAGAGCAGAAAAACGTTTCGGAGATCTTATAAATTCCCTAAACAATAATAAATGGAGCGACGTTCGTCAGATCTGTTGGGAGGAATTCCGCGACATGCATGCGCTGTTTGAAACGTCGTCTCCGAGTTTTGGGTACATTCAACCGAAAACGACCATGATTTTGGATATGGTCGAAGGTTTTTGGAGAGTTCGGGGCGACGGTCCTGTCGTCACCATTGACGCCGGTCCCAACGTCCATTTCTTGTGGAGAAAAGATCAGAACGAATTGAGGACCGAATTGAAAAATGCGATTCTTTCGATGGATAATCTAATCCAATTTATGTGATCGTCGCATTTAGCTCCAGGGGCGCGTTTTGGATTTATTGGATATGCGGCGGCGAGAAGGCAAATAGATTATTTCGGCGAAGTCGTTTTCTTTATCCAGCAAAATTGTGTTTGGAAACAGAGAATAAACTTCTTTATTTCTTGTGATCGTCGTATTTTGATTTTTCACGTTAACGACGTAGTCGTCGTTTGAATTTTGGAAGATATATTTTTGGCACGCCTTGGAATTAAGTCTTTCTCGCCTTTCGAATCCCACCGATTTAGCCCAGGCGGCCGTCATGGATCGGAAATATCCCAGATGACTGAAGCAAACGGCGTCGTCGGTTTTTATTCCAATGACTTTTGCGCCTGGCGATATGAAGATATCCGGAGTCGGACTAAAGCAGTAATAAATCGCGCCGAACGCCGCTCCGATAAGGCCGAAAAAGCGGATTTTATGATGGATTAGCGTCAATAGGAGTCCGGAAAAGACAAATATCGCCATATTCGCGGTTGTCGGAGTGGACATAATGAAGTGAGAACCTGGCAACTGCGACGATAGCTCGGAAATTTTCGTTAGAATATTAACGCCGTATCCCATTAGCAGAATAAACGGCCGAGCCAGGTCAAACGCCATGAAAAATAAAGCGATTATAGCCGTCGGCATGACGAAAAACGTCATGAGGGGAATGGATGCAATGTTGGCGAGAATACTATTTAGAGTCAGTTGATTAAACGTATAAACTGAAAATATTGCCGTCGGAATGGAGGCAACCATTGTGGTGGATATAATACTGAATAGCGTCTTAAAAAATCCAGAGAAATTCCAGATTCTTTCGTAGAAGGCGACGATGGCAATTACCGCTCCAAAGGACATTTGGAAACTGGGGAATAAAATTACTTCGGGAGAAAATACCATTATGATCGTTGCGGCAATGGCTACCGATCGCATAGTCAACGAGCATCTTTCGATTATAATTGCCGCGATAATTATCGTATGCATGATAAATGCTCGCCGAGACGGTACGGAATTTCCAGAAATATACAAATAAAACAGTACCGCCGCCCAAGAAATTAAAGCGGAGATTTTTTTCACGTCGTAAAACATGCAGATGCGGGGAAAACAGCACAGAAGAATCCGAAAGAGCCAAAAGATAAAAAATCCAATTATTCCCATATGCAGACCGGAAATTGCGAGCAAATGAGCGGTTCCAGAATTGGCGAAATATCCGCGGATTTCCTTTGAAATTTCAGATTTGTTGCCGGTAACGAGCGCCTTTGAAACGGCGGCAATTTCCTTGGGAAGATATTTTTCGATTTTTTTATCTATGGAATGTCGGAGTTGATTAATAAACATGCCGAGAGAGGATTTTTTCGGGGTTTTCAATATCTTCGGTTCTTTTACTATGAAGCCGCGGGCGCCGATTCCTTTGAAATATTGCTGCTTTTTAAAATCGTAGGCGTTGGGGAACGCCTGCGGATATATGGGGGATAAGATCGCGCGAAATAAAGTTTTTGTTCCGGGAGGGTAGTCTTTTTTCGACGCCGTCGCTTTTTTTCCCCGCCACGTGAGTTGCAGTTTGCGCAGCTGAGGATATTTTCTAATTTTTGCGGAATCCAAAGTAAAAATCAGGCCTTTTTCCGTTTTTTCACAGGATTCCACCACTCCAACCAGCGAAATTATTTTTTTATCGTTTTCGGATAGCATGAACGTATCTACGGTTTTTGTACGCAGCTGCGAGGCGAAAAAACCGAAACTAACGGTTAGCAGCGCGTAGAAAATCCATCTGCGAGACCGGACGAAAATACTTGCCGCCGCCGTCAGAGCAAAAGTAATGGAATTCAATAGAAAGTTGGGCTCGTCGTCGAGGGAGAAATATAGACTTATTCCTATGCCCATTCCGACCGGTATGAGATTGGGAAATCGATGTTTTTCACTCTCGCAGAAGTCATTAAGAAAATTTTGAAGTCTAATACTATACATTTACTCTCGAGCGTTTAGTCTATAGAATACGTTCAATTATTTTATGAAGAGTAAAAATGGATTCTAATATTGTTACGCGTTTTGCGCCGTCTCCCACTGGATTTTTGCACATTGGAGGAGCCAGAACCGCTCTTTTTAATTGGTTATTGGCCCGTCATTTTGGCGGTAAATTTCTTTTGAGAATCGAAGATACGGATCGCGAAAGATCTACGCGGAAAGCGGTGGACGCCATTCTCGATGGGTTGCTATGGCTGGGAATAAATTGGGACGACGAACCGATTTTCCAGTCCTCCAGACTTAATTATCATGCTGAGCTGGCTGAAAAATTGGTGAAAGAGGGCAAAGCCTATCGCTGTTATTGTACTCCGGATGAGCTGGAAGCCATGCGAGAGGAGGCCAAGAATCGCGGACTATCTCCCAAGTACAACGGGATGTGGAGGGATCGCGATCCCAGGGACGCGCCGTCCGGAGTGAAGCCGGTTATTCGCCTAAAAGCGCCTTTGGAGGGCGAGACCACTCTACGTGACATTGTTCAGGGGGAAATAACCGTCTCCAACGATCAGTTGGACGATATGATTTTGGTTAGAAGCGACGGGACTCCGACTTTTATGCTGTCGGTGGTGGCGGACGATCACGACATGGGAGTAACTCATGTGATTCGCGGCGACGATCATCTAACAAATACATTTCGTCATATGCAGATATTTAACGCGTTTGGCTGGAATATTCCCCAATACGGGCATATACCGCTAATCCACGGACCGGACGGAGCGAAATTATCAAAACGCCATGGAGCGTTGGGAATTAACGCATATCGGGACATGGGATATTTGCCGGAAGCGGTTTGCAATTGTCTGCTCCGTCTGGGATGGTCCCATGGGAACGATGAAATTATATCTAGGGATCAGGCGGTGGAATGGTTTACGGCGGATAACCTTGGAAAATCGGCGTCCCGATTGGATTTTTCGAAATTGGCCAATTTAAACGGACACTATATGCGAATCGCAGACAATGATCGTCTTCTGGAAGAGCTGCTTCGGATAATTGGAGACGTTTCCGAGGAAAGACAACGTCGTCTTATGATCGGTATGAATGGACTGAAGCAACGGGCCAAGACGATGTTGGAATTGCGAGATATTGCGTCCATATACGTGGACGATTTTATTCCCATAAGGATTGACGCCGATTCTAGAGAAATTTTACATAAGATTTTTTTGAAATTGGAATCAATTCAAGATTGGAGCGAAGAAAATCTCGACAAAAAATTGCGAGAATTTTCCGCGGAGATTGGTATTTCATTTGGAAAAATAGCTCAATATTTGAGAAACGTCCTCGCCGGAAAGAAAATTACGCCGAGCATATTCGAAATGTTAGTTGCGTTTGGAAAAAATGAAAGTATGAGTAGAATAAAAGCTGTGCTATGGTAAAATAGAATTTTGGCGTTTATGTAATTGAGGTGTTGTTGTGAGAGGTATATCTTTTGTGGCGTTTATTGCGTGTTGCGGCGTTAGAGCGGCGACTTTTGAGGAGGCTGTAGTGGCCGCCTACAACAATAATCCCGGCTGGTTTGCCAGTCAGACGGAGAAAAGAATCGTCGACGAACAATTTACGCAGGCGCAAATGATGTTTCTGCCGGACGTTAGCGGGAAAGTATCGACTTCCCGAAGGAAAACGGAGTTTGTTGGAACCGACGCAAATTATAATCCTCCCATATCAAATGTGCGCGGATCTTCCAAACAGACTGATACGGGGATGACCGTTACCGTAACGCAAAATTTATTCAACGGTTTTTCCACCGTTAATGCCATAAAAGCCAGCGATAACGACGCCAAAGCCGCCTATCATAAATTAAAATTCGAGGAGCAAAACCTGATCGTTAAGGTGCTGGAGGCCTATACCAAAATATGGGTTGGACGTCAAAAGGTCGCCGCCATGAGGAAGAAGGAGGAAAATCTAAAAAAGACGCTGGATTCGCAAAACAGCAGTCTGGAGGCGGGAGTAGTGACTCCTTCCGACGTCGCCCAGGCGAGCGCCAACCATCAGAAGGCGATTTTTGAAAGAATTGAAGCGGAAACGGAATTATTTTCCGCCGAATCCGAATTTGAAAAATTAACCGGCCTAAAAGCCGATAAGAATTTGGAATTGCCGGATTTAAATATTCAATTGCCGGAAAGTTTGGACAAACTAATCTCTCAGGCGTTAACCTCGGACCATTCGATTAAGTACTATCAGTTAACGAAGAAATCTGCGGAGCATAAACTATATGCGACAAGAGGCGGACTGTCTCCGAGATGCGATTTAGCGTTACAGGCGGGAAGATCTCTCAGCAAACGGAGTTATAATGACTCTCAAAATAATTATGTTGCGTCTCTAGAAGTGACCGTTCCGATTTTTTCCAATTCGCAATCTCAGGGAAACACCTATTCGTCCATTGCAATTGCCAGCCAAAAAGCTCTGGAGGCGAAATTTAGGGAGGAAGACGTCGTTTTGGAGGTCAAGAAAAATTGCGTCGTAAATTGGAATACGCATCTTTCGGCGGCCGCCATGATAAATGCCAGTAGATCTGCGGTTAAGAGCGCAGAACTGAGTTCCGCCAGCAATCTAGAAGAAAGCGAAATGGGGACTAAATCCAACACCGACGTTCTTGTTAAGGAAAATCAATTGCTGGAATCCCGCATTGATCTCGCCAAGTCCAGAGGTCAAAAATTAGTCGCCGTCGTTAAGCTTTATGCGTTGACGGGAAATCTTAGTTTGAGCTCCATTTTAAAAAAGAAATAGCATATAATAATTTGGAAAGGCTAATAATGGTTGATAAAAATTCAGAGATGTCGTTGGATGAAGTTCTATCTTCGATTAAAAAGATGGTAATAGACGACGAGCCTCCGGTTTTAGATCTTACCGACATGATTAAACCGGACGGAAGCATCGTAAAGATAAAAGCCGTCGACGTTGAAAATCCTGATATGAGTTCTTTTTTGAAATTGGTGCAGGAAAACGCCAATTCGGTTTCCGAAATCAAGCGTAAAAAAGAAGAATACTTGGCTCAAAAACTACAGGAAGCTCCGATAATATCCGCGGACGTTTCCTCCTATCCCCACGAGCAAAAAAAAATCAAGAACGACGATAAATCCGACAAAGACGATATGGTTTTCGATATGCTAAAAAAGATAGCCGTTCCGCTTATCGACAAATGGATCGCCGATAACCTTTCCAATATCGTAAAACAAGAAATTGCAGAGGATCCAACAATCAAAAAATGGATAATCGATAATATTTCAGATATTACCAAAAATGTAGTCGAAGAAAAAATCCACAATTTACTACAAAACTACCAGGCAAAATAATTTTACGGCGTAATGTTATTGTGAACTTTATTTATGATGGCGTCTTGTGTATTGTTACTTAATTTTTAGTGATGGAGGGTTGATGTTTCAAATAAGAATTCATGGCAGAGGGGGGCAAGGCGTCGTTACGGCGGCCGAGCTATTGTCGGTGGCGGCTTTCCTGGAGAAAAAATACGCCCAGGCGTTCCCAAGTTTCGGTTCCGAAAGAATGGGAGCGCCGGTCACAGCCTTCTGTAGAATTTCAGACAAAGAAATCCGATTAAGGGAGCCGATTCTTGAGCCAAATGCGTTGATTATACAAGATAAAACTCTGTTGGGATCATCCGACGTATTTAATGGAATTGTTGATAATGGATACGTTTTTATTAATTCTCCTTCTAAAGTGGAAAATAATTTGAAGAATATTAATCTGATGTGCATAGACGCCACTGGAATTGCTCTGGAACACATTGGGAAACCGATTCCAAACGCCGTTTTGCTGGGGAGTTTTGCCGCTCTTACGGGAATAATCAAAATAGATTCCGTGATTGAAGCCATAAAAGCAAAATTTTCCGGCGTTATGGGTGAGAAAAATATTGATGCGGCCGTCGCCGCCTATGAGAAAACTAAAATTGGAGGTGTCGTTTAATGCTTTATCAGTTAGAAGGATCTCAGGCCATTGCCAGGGCGATTGCTCTTTGTCGGCCGAAAGTCATCTGCGCCTATCCTATAACTCCCCAAACCCATATAGTCGAGGCGGCGGGAGAGCTTGTTAGGAGCGGAGAATTATCCGATTGCGAATATATTAACGTAGAGTCGGAAATGGCGGCGCTGAGCGTTGCAATTGGGTCGGAAGCGGCCGGAGTTCGCAGCTATACGGCTACTTCCAGTCAGGGACTGCTCTACATGATGGAGGCGGTCTATAATACTCCTGGACTTGAATTGCCGGTTGTTATGACTCTCGGAAATAGAGCCGTCGGGTCGCCTATAAATATCTGGAACGATCATTCGGACGCCATGTCGGCCAGAGACGCCGGTTGGATTATGCTTTTTGCGGAAACCAACCAGGAGGCCGCCGATCTCCATATACAAGCGTTCAAAATAGGAGAACAGGCGAAGTGCCCGATTATGGTTTGCGTGGACGGATTCATTCTAACTCACGCCTACGATCAGGTGGATATTCCTTCCCAACAGGATGTGGATGAATTTCTTCCACCCTATAATCCGCATATTAGTTTGGACGTCAATAATCCAATGGCCATAGGAACAATGGTTTCGCCGGAGTACTTCATGGAAGTTAGATATCTAGCCCATAGGAAACAGATGGATATTGTTGAGATAATTCAGTGCACGGGGGAATCCTTCAAAAAGAAATTTGGACGGGATTCCGGAGGACTCTTGCATAAATATAATGTCGACGACGCCGAAACTGTTGTGGTGGCCATGGGATCCATGATCGGCACCATAAAAGACGTTGTGGACGAGCTGAACGACGAAGGAAAAAAATTTGGAGTTCTTTCTTTAACTTGTTTTAGACCATTTCCGGCGGCCGCTTTGGCGGATTCCCTAAAAAATGCCAAAAAAGTTATAGTTATTGAAAAGGCATTTGCGCCAGGCATAGGCGGAGTTCTATCGCGAGAGATCGAATTGGCCATGTTGGGAGGAAATTCAGAAATAATTTCCATAGTCGCCGGTCTTGGGGGCAGAATTATCACAAAACCAATGCTTAAGGAGTGTTTTTTGAAGAAAAATAATGAAAAAACTACGTTTTTGGGTCTGAAAGAGGATACCATCGCTCGGGAATACAAGCCGATAAAATCATGCAATTACGGAGGCGCATAATGTCGACATTGGGAAACAAATCATTAAACGGAGCGACTATTCAATCTGATCATGATAGACCGAATACGCTCACAAGCGGTCATAGAGCTTGTCAAGGATGCGGAGAAGCATTGGGGGCCAGATGCGCCATCGACGCCGCCTACCGCGCCGTCGGCGGAAAAATCGCCGTGGTCAACGCCACCGGATGTCTGGAAGTTTTTTCCTGCGCCTATCCGGAGAATTCTTGGGGAGTGCCATGGTTGCATTCGCTGTTCGGAAACGCCGCCGCCGTAGCCTCCGGAGTTGTCGCCGCTTTTCGTCATAGCGGCCGAGAGGACGTTCGAGTCATTGCGCAGGGAGGAGACGGCGGCACCTGCGACATAGGAATGGGATGCCTGTCCGGCATGTTTGAGCGGAACGAAGACGTTCTATATATCTGCTACGACAATCAGGCCTACATGAATACTGGAGTACAAAGGTCCGGCGCGACGCCGGCATTGGCCAGAACCGCTACCACGCTTCCCAATAAAGGATACATGGGGAGCGATCCGCACACCGGTAAATACATGCCGCAAGTCGCAATGGCTCATAATATTCCTTATGCGGCCACCGCTAGCATTTGCAATATTCATGATCTGGAGGAAAAAGTCATAAAGGCCATACATATTAAAGGAGCAAGATATATACATATGCATGTTCCTTGTCCTCTGGGCTGGGGATATCCAACCTCCGAGACCATAAAAATTGCTAGATTGGCGGTTCAATGCGGACTGTTCCCGCTATTTGAGGCGGAAAATGGAAAAGTAGTCGGATCCACCATGATCGACAAAATAATTCCGGTCGAAGATTATCTTAGAACGCAGAGAAGATTCGCCCATTTATTCGGGAAAAATGCATGTTCGGAGACAATCGGCGTTATCCAGAACGTCGCCAATGCAAACATAGAAAAATACAAACTAAA
>JAISMI010000078.1 GCA_031276835.1 Holosporaceae bacterium
TGCTGGAATCTCCAGATCTTCTTCCTGCCCCGCCGTCTGAGATTTAGGCTGTTGCACCACAAATTCTTCTTTTTTCTCCGAGGAAAACGACCTTTTCATTCCCGTTAGACGCTCGAATAATGACTGCGATCTTTTTTTAGGAGGCGTCGTCGAAATATTTTCCATGGAATTATTTTTGACGACGCCCAAAACCGGAGGAGTTCTTTCTTCCGTACCCGCCGCGCCGCCGTCAAGAACGGAAATGGTTTGTTCCGGCGATTCGGACTGCAACCGCGCCGACATTTCTTCATAGGCCTGCTTTTTTTGCTTTACGGCCGCCGCGTCAATTCCCGTCGCAACAACGGACACCCTCATGCGACCGTTCATTTTTTCATTGAATGTAGATCCAAATATTATATTTGCCTCCGGATCCACCTCTTCCCTAATTCTATTGGCCGCTTCGTCGACTTCATACAGAGTCATATCGTAGCCGCCGGTTATGTTGATAAGAATACCGCGAGCCCCCTTCATGGACACATCGTCCAAAAGCGGATTGGAGATTGCCGCTTCCGCCGCTTCGATGGCTCTTCTCTCGCCGTCAGCGTCTCCGGTGCCCATCATGGCCTTGCCCATTTCGCTCATGACCGTCTTAATATCGGCAAAATCTAGATTTATGAGACCAGGCATAACCATAAGGTCGGTAACTCCCTGAACTCCAGAACGTAGAACGTCATCGGCCATTTTAAATGCGTCGGCAAATGTTGTCCTTTCATTAGCCACGCGAAATAAATTTTGATTTGGAATTACAATCAGCGTATCTACATACTGCTGCAATTCGTCAATTCCCTTTTCGGCCGTACGCATTCGGGTAGTGCCTTCAAAATGGAAAGGTTTCGTTATGACTCCTATGGTGAGAACGCCGTGTTCTTTAGCGAGTCTTGCAATGACCGGCGCAGCTCCAGTTCCCGTGCCTCCGCCCATGCCGGCCGTAATGAAGACCATATTGCTGTTTTTTACGTAGGAGACGATATCGTCGACAACTTCCTCTGCGGCGGCTCTACCAACGTCGGGCCTCGCGCCGGCGCCCAATCCGCCGGTAATCTCTAGACCCAGTTGTATACGTCTCTCGCATAGTGATTGTAACAAAGCCTGAGAATCCGTATTGGCAACTACAAAGTCGACTCCTTCAAGATTCGACCTGATCATGTTGTTGACGGCGTTGCCGCCGGCTCCTCCAACCCCGAAAACAGTTATTCTTGGCTTCAAATATCCTTCGACGGCAAAAGTTTCTTGACTAAAAAAATCTCCCTGTTTGCCATTGTTTCCGTAATTTTCAACTGCATCATCATCTGTTACAGACATAAACGTTCCCCCACAAAGTTCTGTTGGTTATGCTACAGTAATGGCGCTCAAATTACAAGTTGTTTTCAATCCAAGCTAAAGTTTTTTTGAGAAATCCGCCGCCGTCCTCATTATTCGACGAACTCTTTGTTTTCGTTAGATAATCATTGCTTAAATGCGCAAATTTTATCATGCCAACGGCGACGGAAAAGTTATTATTTACGAGAATGTCCGATCCATCGATAAAATTTTCCATTTTTTTAGCTTTTATTTTTTTATTTAGGATCACGCCGGCCAAATCCCGCAGACCGGTTAGCATACTTCCGCCTCCGGTTATGATAACGCTACGGGCAAAACCTCCCGTAAACGAGGATTCTTCTATTCTTTTTTTGGCCATAAGCAAAATTTCCTCCACTCTCGGCTGAATTATTTGATTTATGGAACTTTTGGAAATCTGCTGAAGATTTATGACGTCGTCGTCTTCTACAACCGGAGTAAAAATCACGTCGCTTTCGTCGTGAATCGAAGAAAGAGCCGATCCATATAGAGTTTTCAGCCTTTCGGCATTGGCGACGGATATATTTAGCCCATAGGCGACGTCGTCGGTAATATGTTTACCTCCCAGCGGAATAACTTCCATACCGCTGAATACGCCGTTGTAGAAGAATCCAATGGATGTTGTTCCGCCTCCAAAATCAATTACTATTTGACTACTTAGCATGTCGTCGTCGTCCATTACGCATAATCCGGAAGCGTAAACCGAAGAGACAATCCCCACGGGATCAAGATGACACCTCGCCAAACATATCAGCAAATTATTTAACTGCGCCTCCGGTACCGTAACGATATTCATGCTGACGCTTAAACTGTGCGCCACCATCCCGACAGGATTTTTGATTCCATTCAGAGAATCGACTTTGTAGAGAATAGGAATGGAATGAATTATCGCCTTATCGCCGTCCTGCCGATTGCAATAGTCGAACAAATGCAATATATCTTCGCTGCCGATAATGCGTCCGCCGGCATTTAGACTCATGTTCACTATTTGAGACTCAACATTTTTTCCCGATACGCTGACGTAGACGGATTTTATCCTAATATTCGCCATTTTTTCGGCGCTCTCGACAGCTTTTGCAATTGACTTTTCAACGGATTTTACGTCAACTATGACGCCCGATTTAACTCCGCAGCAAATGCAATATCCTATTCCCATAATTTCAAAACGTCCGTCGTCAAAAACATGCGCAATGCAGCAACATACTTTGGCGCTGCCAATATCAAGAACGGTAACTACGCCGCTGGACTTCATAGCCTACCCTTTGTCTTTTCCAATTTATTTTTGCTAATGATAACGCGATCCAGCATTCTCAGGTCTATCACGGATATGTCGTCGTGAAAGAATCCATTTCCGTCGGAAATTTCCTCCAGAATGCCCAACGCATGCATGAGTCCCTTTTCCGGAAGTTTAACGGTAATTCCTCTGTTGATTTTTATGTTCCAACGCCTTTTCCCAATTCTCATGGCGAATACCAGCTGTCGGCGAATTTTAGGAAATTCATTCAAACAGCGGAGAAACTTATCCGCCTCTTTCTCGGCGCCCTCTCCTATTACGATGGGAAGATTGCTAAAGTTCCCAATGCCGTCATTTTCAAGAATTTTACCGTCCGCGTCAATAAGATACAGCTTATATTTGGACTGCAAAATCGCAATTGGAATCCTCTCGGAAACTCTAACATATATTGTATCCGGCAGTTTCCTCTGAACTATGGCGGACTTCACC
>JAISMI010000003.1 GCA_031276835.1 Holosporaceae bacterium
CAAACTCCTGCCGATGCTCTAGTCCTTTAAATGAAAATAATCCTCGCCGGAATGATTTCTTATCCAGACCATTTTGAATGCAGGCCGCATAGCTGGCCGCGATATTTTGACGGTTATGATCGCCGTCCAGAAATGGACTTTTTTCGCAGACGATTTCTTGCGCGCCGCTAAGACAATCCACGAGTTTATTTTCTTTCCATCCGACTCCGAACTCCGGAACTTCTTTTCCGGAAATTGGGATTGCGCAGGGGTGATTTATCTTTTTTAGAAATTCAAAAATTTTTCTGCAGTGAATATTATCTATTCCGACGATGGCGGTGGATTTTTTATGGAAATTGGCGAAAATTTTTTGCTTGCTGGCTATATAACCTTCCATTCCGCCGTGACGAGTTAAATGATCCGAAGTTATGTTCAGTAAAATAGCCGTATCAAATCCTAGAATGTTACAGGATTCCAGTTGATAGGAGGATAGTTCAAGAATAAAGAAATCAGCGTTGGCGTTTAGGGATAAAATCGAATTTCCAAAATTTCCGCCGACGGCGGATTTTTTTCCCGCAAACTGAAATAAATGATGAATTAAAGCCGTCGTTGTGGATTTACCGTTTGTTCCGCTGATACATATGTTGATTTTATCCGCGACATGACGCTGAAATAAATCAACGTCGTTTAAAATCGGAACGAGTTTTTGACGGGCCGCTTTTACCGCCGGATGAACGTTTGGCCATAGTAAATTTATTCCTGGACTGACGACAATCGCGTCGAATTTTTCATTGCAAAAATTTTCGAGAGATAAACAAGTTTCATCGGCGATCGCTGAATCATCGTAGGAAAACGCTTTCGCTCCGCCGGCGATTAACGAGTTGAGAATGGATTTTCCGGTTTTCCCCAGACCGATTACGCCGACGCGTTTATTTTTGTAAGAATCCAAAACAATCATCTTATCTTCAACGTTGCCAATCCAATTAAAGCGAAAACAAATGAAATAATCCAGAACCGAATAACCACCGTCGACTCTGTCCATCCTTTTTTTTCAAAATGGTGATGTATTGGCGCCATTAGAAAAATCCTCCTGCCGGTGTATCGGAAGTAAAAAACCTGAATCATGACGGACAACGCCTCCAGCACGAATAATCCTCCTATTATAGCCAGCACGAATTCATGTTTTATGATTACGCTTATTCCGCCCAAAGCGCCGCCGATGGCAAGCGATCCGGTGTCTCCCATAAATATCATCGCCGGAGGAGCGTTATACCATAAAAATCCCAAACATGCGCCGATTAACGCGCCGCAAAATATACATAATTCTCCGACTGAGGCTACATAGACGAGCTGCAAATAGTTGGCGAAAACAAAATGTCCAACCAAATAACTGATGATTCCTAAACATAACGCCGCCAGCATGGATGGAAAAGTCGCCAATCCATCCAATCCATCAGTCAGATTTACGGCGTTGGAACTTCCAACAATTACGATCGTCGTAAATATTATTAAAAATATAGAATTATTTATGGTGAAGCTTTTTAGAAATGGAAAAGTTAAACAGCCGGCAATTTCCGGAGTTCTTAATTGCTCCACAAAATATGAAAAAGTCAATGCGACGATCGTCTGGAAAAATAATTTCTTTTTTCCTCGAATTCCTCGGGAATTTTTTAATTTTACCTTTAGAAAATCGTCGTAAAATCCCAATAGGCAGTAGGATACGGTCAATAAAATTAGCAAAATTAGATAGTTATTAGCGATATCTCCCCACAACAAAGAAGAAATTATCGTGCCGGCGACGATAATTGCGCCGCCCATCGTCGGAATCCCCTCTTTGCTTAAAATATGCGACTCCGGACCGTCGTTCCGAATAGGTTGGGAATGTTTCGAGTGTCTTATAAAATATGGATATAATAAAAAACTAATCGCCAAGGAGGTCAGCAGAGCGCACATGGTTCGAAAAGTAATGTAGCGCAGTAGATTCATTCCGGATATGAAATTCAAATATGGAAATAAAAAATTATAAAACATGATTACCGATCCGACTTTTGTACTTGTTCGACTATTAGATTCATTTTCATGGAATTGGATCCCTTTACCAAAACGCAGTCGCCGTCTTGGATTGACTCGAGGACTTTTTTCGACAGCTCCAACGAATTTTCGGCCCAGGCGCCTTTTTTACAATCTCTAAGATTATCAAATAGTTGTTTTGCTAAGGGACCGCAAGCAAAGACGGCGTCTATTCCAAATTTATCGATGGTCGCCGATAAGTTTCTATGGTAATGGATTGCATCTTTTCCCAATTCCAGCATGTCTCCCAACGCTAAAATTTTTCTTCGATCGTTAGGCAACGATTGAATGGCAGATTTTAGCGACGTTGGGCAGGCGTTGTAGGAATCGTCCACTAGAATTATATTTCTATTTTTCACATAAATGCTTGCTCCGCGCCCTGGCGAAGAACTAAATAAACCGACCGCGTTAGCCAATTTTTGCAAGGATATTCCAGAAATAAGATGGGCGCATAAAATTGACGATAAGCTATTGAAGATCAATGAATAATTTGAATTGACCGCCGAGTATTTTATTTTTTCTCCCAAAATTTCTGCGATAATTTCCCAATAATCGCCAACGTTATTTTGTACAAGAATTTGCGCGTCGGCGTTTTTCAAGCCGAATGTAAAAACGTTTTTTATTCCATTTTCCGCGGCCCGTCTTTTTAAAAAGTCCGCGTAGGGAGAATCTTGTGGAATAACGACCGCCTCCTGCGGTTTAATGGTTTCAAAAATTTCAGATTTTGCTTTGGCTATATCCCAAATCGAGTTGAAAAATTCCAAATGAGCTTCGCAAACTTGGGAAATAACGGAAACCGAAGGCGGTACGATATTTATCAATTTTTTTATGTCGCCTTGGCCGCTCATGCCCATTTCGAAAATACCAAATTTTGCGTTCCTTGGCGCCGTGGCGGCGCATATGGGCAATCCGATTTGGCTATTGAAATTTTTTTTCGACGCATAAACTTGATTTTTTATCTCAGGCTGACTGAAAAGAATGTGAAAAATCAAATTCTTAGTCGTTGTTTTGCCAACGCTGCCGGTGATTCCTACATATTTTGCGTCGGGGGACTTGGCGATGTTATACCTTGCCAATTTTAATAGGGCCTCGTAGGAAGATTTTACCTTTATGATTCTTTTTGCGTCGACGTTGGATATATTTTTTTCAGAGATCGCCAAAACGGCTCCATTATCCATCGCCGCCCCTATGAATTTATGTCCGTCGATTTTTTCTCCCTCTAGGGCTATAAATAGGTCTCCGGTTTTTGCATCGTTGGAATTGACGCAAACGTCGTCTATATTTTCTGTAATTGTTTGATCGAAAATCTCCGACAGTTCATTTGCTGAAAAAATCATTTTTACACGCGTCCAATACAATTTTTTTATCGCTAAAATCAATCAATTCTTTTCCAATTTGCTGATAGGTTTCATGTCCTTTTCCGGCTATTAACAAAACATCCCCATCAGATAGCATTTTTATCGCAAATTCAATGGCTTTTTTTCTATTTTCTATTTCGATGGCGCTGGGACATCCTTCTAAAATCATTTTTCTAATTTTGGCGGGGTCTTCAAATCTTGGATTATCGTCGGTTACGACAATAACGTCGGAAAATTTTTCTGCGATTTGTCCCATTAAAATTCGCTTTTCTTTATCTCGATCTCCGCCGCATCCAAAAACCGTAATTATTTGATTTTTTGTATAATTTCGCAGAGATAAAATTGCATTTTGCAAAGCGTCCGGAGTGTGGGCGTAGTCTATATATATTTGCGCCAATTTAAATTTGGTTATAAATTCGAGTCGTCCGCAAATGGGATGCAATTTTTGTAATTCATCCAGAATTTTTTCGACGTCGATTCCGCAGAAATAACAAGTTGCCGCCGCGCATAGGGAGTTATAAATTTGAAATTCTCCTTGAAGCGGTAAAATAAATGAAAATTCTTTTCCGAAAAAAGAAATTTTGGCCGACTGACCGGATTCCATCGGTCGAACGTCGAGAATTTTTACGTCGTTTGAATTATATCCGTAGTCGACGCATTTTATGCCTCGATTTTTGGCGATATCGTGAATTTTTTCCGAATATTTATTATCGGAGTTTACCACAAAAACAGAATTCTCACGGGCCAATTCCGAAAATAGTTTCGCCTTAGCGTTCCAATAATTTTCGAGAGTTAAATGGTAATCCAAATGATCCTGTGAAAAATTTGTAAAGGCGCATACGTTGAATTGTATTTCATCCACGCGGCGTTGCTCAATTCCCTGGCTGGATGTTTCCATGGCAATGTTTGTGATTCCGTCTTCGCTCAACCGACGCAGGATTTTATGCAACTGAAGGCAATCGGGAGAGGTCATATTATGGGGTAATTTTTCATAGCTTTCTCGGGTAATTACCCCAAGAGTTCCGATGCTGGCGGCGTTAATATTCAGACCGATCCAAATTTGCCTAATGATATCCGCCGTCGAGCTTTTCCCGTTTGTTCCGGCGATCGCCGCGATCTTATCGAAACGATGTGGAAAAAATCTTGAGGCCGCATGCGCCAATTCTGCGCGGACATTTTTTGCGGAGATAAACAAAACGTCGTTTTGAATATGAACGCAATTTTGTTCTCCGCTCTGCAGAATATATTTTGCTCCTCTGGAAATCGCTTCTTGGACGTGATTTTTTCTATTTTCCTCGTTTCGATTTAACGCGATAAACATGCCGTCGGGAGTAACCAACTTGGAATTATCTTCGAGAGCGGGCACAATCATTATGCCCAGCGACGGATCAATTTTAAAACTCAACAATTCTTGTAGATTTTTCATAGTTTTTCTTCATCATATTTTTCCAATCCGGTTCCGGATCCGACGAGACGGTTATTTCCAGCATTGCGGCTATTCTTTTAATAATACGCGCGGCCAGCGGAGCGGCGTTCCATCCGGCGGTTTTATATCCATGGGTTTTCGGCGTCGCCTTTGGCTCGTCAAGTACCACGTACACCGAATATTGAGGATTGGTCATGGGGAAGGCGCCGACAAATCCGGCGTAGTTGGCGTTTTTCAGATAGCGACCATTTTTTTGTTTTTCAGCGGTTCCAGATTTTCCGCCAACCAAATACCCAGGAACGTCGGCGAATCTATTTCTGCCTTCGGTTACGTTTATGCGCATCAATGCCCTAATGAGATTTGAGGTTTTGGAAGAGACGATTCGACGTCCTGGAATCGCGTTTTCACGTTTCAGTAGAGTTGGATTATTCAGAATTCCGTCGTTTAGCATTCCGGATACTACCGTTATCATATG
>JAISMI010000074.1 GCA_031276835.1 Holosporaceae bacterium
TTGTCATCAACGGCAAGGGCGAAATGAAAAAACTCAATCTGTCCCCTCAGCTGCTGTCTCCGGACGAAGCGGAAATCGTGGCGGACTTGGTCGTCGCGGCCTTTAACGACGCAAAATCCAAACTGGAAACAAAAATATCAGAGGAAATGGGAGGATTCCTTCCGGCCGGAATGAAAATGCCGTTTATGGGTTGAACCCCTTAGCGCAAACGGCTTTTTTTATATGTTTCTAACAATGGATATTCTAAACGCCGCTTTATTAGGTTGAGCTTCATATTTCCATGTCGCAGCATCAGTGGTTTTATACTTATTGTCGTCTTTTGACGTCAAAGAAATTCTAAAATCCGCCCTCGCGTTCCAAAGATGATTAATTTTCTTTTCGATTCCGACTCCAAACGTTGGATAAAAAGACCCAAACGATCCTTCCGGATTCTTTGAACGGCGCCCCACGCCGGCGGCGCTATTATTAAACGCGACTCTTCCAAGAACTCTGGCGCAACCAGCCGTAAGATAGATCAAAGCCCCTTGCTTCGGAAACAAATATCCGAATCTTATATCCATATTTAACCCAACCGTCGACGCATGAACAATTCCAATTTCTCCATCGTAATTTGTTTTTCCGGCGAATCTTTTAAAAAGCTCCATTTCGATTCCGGCGTAGTATCTTTTGTAGAAGGCCGATCCGAATCCGCCAATCAGAGAAATATCAAACTGATTGCCCGTCTTTTTTAAATTTACTTCGGCCCTATCGTTTTTTATGGCCTTTACTTTGTGCGATATGCGCGACAGAGTAATTCCCAATCCATAATAGGCGCCGTCTATATTTCTATCCGGAGTTTCTAATTTCAAAAATTCATCCGTCGTCGTATTCTCCGGCTGCCGCGTCTCGGAATCGCCAAACGCCGGAGTCGCCGCAATTAAAACGCCCAAAAACAAAACGCCTCTTATTCTATTCATGCATACCCCCTACGCAGTAGAGAAAAAACCAGCGATCATTAAAAAATAATCGCTGATTTCGAAAAGCTTATATCAACTAATTTACAGAATCTTTTAGATTCTTTCCAGGCTTAAAACGAACCGACTTTCTCGGCGGAATATGGATCGTTGCTCCAGTCTTGAAATTTCTACCGCTTCTTCCGGCATTTTTCTTCACAGAAAAACTTCCAAAACCGACCAAAGTAACGTCGTCTCCCTTTCCTAAAGCCTTTTCTATAGTTGCCACAAAAGAATTAACGGCCTTTTCCGTATCCGACCTGGTTAATCCGCTATTCTTTGCGATCGCATCAACTAACTCTGATTTGTTCATGACACACTCCAACAATTACATAATTCCAGAGTCTGAAGCGTTTTATTTGAAAAAGCAATAGCTTTTTTACATAAAACTGGAATTAGAGGGCTTTTTTCCAAAAAAATCGACGCCCATTGCATGTTTTACTTCATCGAGTGTTTTTTGAGCAACACTTTTGGCCTTTTGGGTACTCAAAAAGCAGCATTCTATCAAATCTTGCTTAACCAAAGATTCCCTCTTTTCTCGTATGGGAAACAATATTTTTTGCAGAGTCTCGTTCAGCAACGATTTTAATACAGTATCTCCCAGTCCGCCCTTGACGTATTGTTTTTTCAAGGATGAAACTTCTTCTTTATCCTCATGGAAAGCGTCCAGGTAAGCAAACACAACGTTTCCTTCAATTTTTCCAGGATCTGTCGCCTTCAAATGATCCGGATCCGTAAACATGGAATACACTTTTTGTTTAATAATTTCGGGAGAATCGTTTAAAAAAATCGCGTTGTTGAGAGATTTTCCAGCCTTAGCTTTTCCGTCTATTCCCACTAAACGCCCCACGTTGCTCAAATGGGGTTTCGCTTCCTTTAGACAGTCTGTGTTGTACAACCTATTGAATTTACGAACAATTTCATTGGACAACTCGATCATGGGCAATTGATCTTCTCCCACCGGCACCAATTCCGCCTTAAAGGCTGTAATATCCGCCGCCTGACTTATTGGATAGCAAAAAAAACCTGTCGGAACGGATTCTCCAAATCCTTTTTGCGCTATTTCAGCCTTTACCGTTGGATTGCGTTCCAATCTAGAAATTGAAACTAGATTCATGTAGTACGTTGTCAGCTCGCCCAGAGCCGGAATCTGCGATTGAATGAATATGGTGGTCAATTGGGGATCTATTCCGACGGAAATATAGTCGGCGACAATTTCCCAAACGTTATCGACAACTTTTTGCGGATTTTCGAAATAATCCGTGAGAGCCTGAACGTCGGCGACCATCACATATTGATCGTGGGAGGATTGCAATTCAACTCTACTTTTGAGCGATCCAACAAAATGTCCCAGATGCAATTTTCCAGTCGGTCTATCTCCGGTGAGTATTATTTTTTTCGTCATGACTTTTCCAACTAAACGCGTCTCTTTGGTGCCTCTGACCGGAATCGAACCAGCACGTCCTTGCGGACAACAGATTTTGAGTCTGTCGCGTCTACCAGTTCCGCCACAGAGGCAATCTCATCGACTAAGTACATTAATTTCCAAAAACAATCAAGAGATTTTTGCAAGAGGATGGCACTTTTTGATCACTTCGCGCAGTTTTTTACGGGCGACGTGAGTATATATTTCCGTCGTGGCTATATCCTGGTGTCCCAACATTTTCTTAACGCTTAGAAGATCGGCACCGGCGTCCAGAATATGAGTGGCGAACGCATGGCGCAGAACATGCGGCGAGATTTTTGTCGCGTCCGCTCCGGAAATTTTTGCGATCTGTTTTAGTATTTGAAAAACCCGCTGTCTAGTTATGTGTTTTAACGGATTGACCGAAGGGAAAAGCCAAATTGAATCGGCGCAGATATTTTTCCACTCCTCCATAAGGAACGGCACATTACGCGCCAGCGGAACTATCCGCTCTTTGCTTCCCTTGCCCAATATCCTTATAAAATTCAAGTCGACCATGGAGTTTCTCCGAATAGATATTAATTCGCTCACCCTCAATCCGCTGCCGTACAGAAGGTAAAGTATTAGGTCTGCGCGTATTTTTTCTTCATATTTAAAGGAAAGCGTAGCGTTTCGCAACCGCGTAACCGTTTCCTCGTCCAGAGTTTTGGGAAGAGGTCTACGGTGTTTCGGCTGGCGAATAAATTTCATTGGATCGTTGTCTATTAGCTCTTCTCTGTACAGAAATTTAAAAAATTGACGCAGAGCGGACAATCTTCTTTTAATCGTTGAAGTTTGAAATTGTTTTTCCCTAAGTTCGGCCAGATACGAGACGACGTCCCGCTCTTGTATTTCGTCGTCGGATTTCAGGCGGTGGACAAAATCCCTGAGATCGAAAATATACGACTGCACGGTGTTTGGAGACGCATTTCTTTCGCTCCTCAAATACTCGATAAAGAGCTCGATAAAATTACTCACGGACATTTTATCTCTATTGTTTTAATCACTTCTTTCCGACTGGAGGGAGCGCCAACGAACAACGCCGCGACAACGGCCGCCGTCATAATCAATCCGCACGATCCCAAAAATATAAAAAAATATTTCATAATTCTTTACCACAATCAAAAACTGTACTAAGCTAAAGTATTACTATAGGTAAGTTAAAAATACCACATGCATAGTTGCGCGTCGCGATTTAATCCACAAAAATCTGCTCTTGGGAGCGAATTTATATCAACAACTTTTTTTAATAATGTTTAGACGATGGTTTATGTTTTATTTTTCATAGGAATTTTTTGTCTTATAGCTTTAGCGGGATTTATTTCCGGATCCGAAACAACGATAACCAGCGCATCCCGCGCCCATTTATATCATCTTGCCCAAAAGAAGGACGAAAGAGCGAAAAAAGTCATAGCGCTGCAGGAGAATTTATCCACCTCCATAAGCACCATATTAATTTTGAATCAGCTGATTTTATATTTAATACCCATCGCCAGCACGTTATTTTCCGTTAAATATTTTTCGGCGACGGCGGCGGCGATCTGGCAGACGATTTTAGCCGTTTTGCTGATGATCTACGCGGAAATTTTCCCCAAAATGTTGGTGATAAGATTTACGATTCCGTTTGCTCTATTCGTCGGACCGATCCTTTTCCGAGT
>JAISMI010000075.1 GCA_031276835.1 Holosporaceae bacterium
GACGAGCATTTTTCCAGCGTACACGATCTAGCAATTATATCCCAAAGACTTATTACCGATTTCCCGCAATTTTATCATTACTTTGCCGAAAAAGTTTTTACGATAAATTCGATAACACAGCAGAATAGAAACACGCTGCTGGGAAACGCTCTCAAAGTGGACGGTCTGAAAACCGGAAAAACCGACTCCGGAGGCTACGGCATAGCCGCCTCGGCCAGCAACGACGGAAAACGCCTAATCGTGGTGGTAAACGGATGCAAAACGGCAAAGGCAAGAGCTCAAGACGCCAATAAATTGCTGGCGCTTGGATTTAAAGAATTTACTCCGCTCAAAATAGCCGAAGCTGGCAGACCTATCGCAGAAATTTCCGTTTGGTTTGGAGTAAAGGATAAAATAAATCTCTGCACCCATGAAGATATTATTGTTTCCATTCCGAAAAAATACCAAAAATTACTGAAAGCGGAAGCGATACTTAACGAGCCGGCGGAGGCGCCGATCGCTTTGGGAAGCAAACTCGGAGAATTGGTATATAAATACGGTAACGTCACGTCGCAAAGATATGATCTGTTCGCCTGCGAGTCAGTCGAAAAAGTGGGATTTCTGCGAAGGGCGCAACTTTCTCTAAAGCATCTTATTTTTGGCAATGAAGATAATAAAAAAGTAGAAGCGGCAGTTCCAATAGGCTCCAAAACCGTTTCCAACGCGAGGTAATATGAACTCCACGGGCCGTTTTATAACCTTTGAGGGAGGAGAAGGAGTCGGAAAATCGACTCAGATAAAACTTCTGGCGCAAAAATTGACGGATCTAGGACAAAAAGTTTGCGTCACCCGAGAACCAGGGGGAGAAAAAATCGGAGAACAAATACGGGAAATTTTAAAAAGCTCCAATAGCATCGATCCCATATGCGAGACCCTATTGATATTCGCCGCTCGACGTGATCATTTCGTAAAATTAATATGCCCGTGGCTTCATCAAGGATGTTGGGTTATCTGCGATAGATTTTACGACTCGTCATTGGTTTACCAAGGTCTTTTGAAGAAAGTGTCCATAGAAAATATCATGTTGCTAAAACATATCGCCATAGAAGACTTTGAGCCGGACGTCACTATTATTTTGGACACTAGTCCGGATGTTTCAATCCATAGAATAAAGAGCCGCAATTTGGTCAACGACGAATACGACGATATGGGACGGCAAAAACATGATCTGATCCGAAAAGGTTTTCACAAAATAGCGGAAATTTTTTCATTAAGGTCAATCTTAATAAATGCGGAAGGATCTGAAAAAGCCGTGTTTTCCAGAATCTGGAGAGCGCTGGAGAAAAGAATCTATACTGGACGCCAAAATAAAAATCAAAGTTAACGCATAATTAACGTTTATAAATTAGAATGTTTATGTATACCAATAGAGAAAAATTATGCGGTTGCTCAGTCTCCTAATTTGCTTTTTAGCCATTTGTAATACTCAAGCAGACCTAATGGATACGCTCGTAAAGGAAGCTCTTCACATAAAAAATGTCATGAGCAATTCCGACAATGGAGAAAATAAAGCTAACTATGTGCGCCGCAGCCAATCGCAAATTGTTAGCAACAGACGAATCGTTAATAATTCCGTAGCCAATGGGCAAAACGCGAAAATTTCTCGGACGCTAATTTCTCGAAAAAAATTTTTCCCCGTCGACGTAATTAAAGAGATCCGCATAAGTCCCGCCGGAGATAAAGTCGCCTACATCGCCAGAAATAACGGACTAGATAGCATTCATATAATCCCAACGATTGGACATAGCGCGTTTGCCAACGTAATAAACGACAACGTGCACGTCAAAAAAATGCATTTCGTCGGCAACAACGACCTCGTTTACTCCTATCTTGACGAAGAAAACGTAATGAAATTGACCCGAGTAAACTTAACCTCCAAAAAACGAAAGGATATATCTCCAACGGACGACGCAAAATCTATTCGTGTGATTGAGGGCAAAGAGGGAATTATAACCGTTTCCTATAACGGAGAAAGCTACTCTTCCCATAAAATTAACCTATCAAATTCTACTCCAACGCTAATCAAAGAAAGCGACGTCCCTCTGATGGCTTTTTTCGACGATCAACTGAATCCAAAACTATACTACAAAAATATATCCGCTAACGAAGCCGAAGTTTTTGTGAACGACGGCTCCAAAGAAGGACGGCAGATAGATCAAATAGATCTCGAAAAAGAAAAATATATTTCCATATCCGACAGCAGTTGTCACAAATTGAGCGGTAAAAATGGACAGACGCTATTTACGTCCCTTAATCTGAAAAATAACGCCCAACGTCAAGTTATAATAGCCGGAGTTTCTAAAATGTCCGACTGCAAAGCGCAGCTGGACAGAAATAAAAATCCTCTATTTATAACCGTTAGTATGGCCAGAAAAACTCACGTGCCCCTTTGTGAATTGGCGGCGACGCACATAAAAAATCTAAATTATTTGTTCAGCGGAATGGACTGGCGTCGAGTGGATTCGACGGCCGACGGGAACATATGGCTAATATGCGTCGGTAATCCTCAAAAACCAGATAAATATTATCTCTATGACGTCAGAAACAGAAAGCTCATCGCGACGGCAAGTAATTCACTGGATGGAGCGAGCTTACAGCCGACTGTAGTCGTTAAAATACCGACGCAAGACGGCTCTTACCTGCATGGATACCTAACCAAAACCGCCAACCATTCCATTAAGTCTCCGCTGATATTAATTGTTAACGCCAGAAGACGATACGGCTGGGAATTCTCTCCGCTCGTTCAATTACTCGCCAATAGGGGATATTCCGTACTTTGCGTCAACCATCGCAGCGATAAAAGCGACCCCCAGAACGCCGAGTTCTCTTTGACGGCCCAAGATATCGTCGACTCCCTGAATTGGTGCATGAAAAATAGAGTGGCGTCCGGCGGCAATATCAGTATCGTAGCCCATAATACCAGCGGCGCGGACGCAATACAGGCGTTTTTGAAAAATCAAAAAACGTTGGCGAGTTGCCTACTGCTATCGCCTACTTTCCCAGAAGAAAATAGCATTCTATCCAAACAGGAAACCATAGACGGCCTCCGAAAGCCGCTGCTTGTCGTCAATAGCCTCAATAATGCCGGAGATACTTCGTCTTTGGAAGGCGCCGACGGCTCTCCTTTGTCCTATATCGGATATGAAAAAAAGCCTGGAAACGATATAATCGCAGGACTGGCGGAAAAATTTTTCGCAAAAGTATATAAAAATCCCCGTTGCGAAAAACTGTCCGCAAAAGACGTCGAAACCTTTACTCCAATAACGGATGGACTCGCGCTTATCAATCAAGATAATCAGGATGAAGACGACGACCGCTCTGAAGAAGGCGGATCAGCCTACGATATGTTGTGAATTATCCGCCTAGAACTTTATATGGCATTTTTGGAGATCGTCGGCATGCCCGCACGTTTACGGATCCAATTCGAGCGCGATAAACTGCGTCGCTAATACACAAACGCAACGGCATAAATACGTCGCAATAAGAATGATCGCCGCAAAATAACGAAGACTACGCCGGTTTTTACACGGCGTCCACGATAACCTCAAAAGAATTTGGATGCTTCAGCAGCACCGTAAGATAATGTGGAATTTCTTTTTTCTCAAAGCGCTTTCCGGAAACCATATACAATCTCGTGTATCCCCATTCATATAGCTGCGCGGCCAGATCGAATCCGTTCATATTGTCCTTAAAATCGTGATCCATAATAATTTTTGTATCTTTCGAATACTTCGATATGTTTTTCAGAAATAATTTTGCATCGCTATAGGCGTCCACGCGTACGTTTCGGTGATTTTCAAAAAATGCGATCATGGAATCGGTAAATTGCCTGTTGTCGTCCACAATAACCACTAACTGCTTGGAAGACGATTCTTCCGCCTCGTTATTCGCATCTTTTACAATAATTTCGACTTCGGAAATTAATGATTTCGGCAATATCTTATTTATCGGAGATAAATTATTTAGAATTACGCTCCTATCGTTATAACTATTGGTCACAAGCGTCGATTTATCGCATAATCCAGATTGATCGATCACATCCGCTCCATTTATATCCTGATTATTCAGCTTATAATCTGACAATAAAATTATTTTATCTTTTTCCTTAAATGAAGCTATGAAATTTTGCGCCTCTCTGCCGGATTTAAAATGTACCAAATTGATTTTATCCATATAATCCGCAAAACGCATTTCCCAAATTTGATGCACAGAATCATCGTCATCCAGAATAACGACGGTATCTCCAGTACGCAACAGGAGTTTTTCCAATATCCAATTGGGAGTTGCCGCTATTGGGAAACTAAGGGTAAATTCAGTTCCGCAGCCTTCTTTTGATTGGATAGACATAGTACCGTCAAAATTTAAAAGAGTGTCTCTAATTTGGTT
>JAISMI010000005.1 GCA_031276835.1 Holosporaceae bacterium
AGGGTAGGCGGAAACGGATTTATTGGAAAATTCTTTAAAAATTTCGTAAATGATCGGCTCAATGGCGGTAAACACATCCTCCTGGACGACGAACGACATTTCAAAATCCAGCTGATAAAATTCTCCAGGAGATCTATCCGCGCGACTGTCTTCATCCCTAAAACAAGGGGCTATTTGGAAATATTTGTCGAATCCGGCCACCATTAGAAGCTGTTTAAATTGCTGCGGCGCCTGTGGCAACGCGTAAAATTTTCCTGGATGTAATCTGCTGGGAACAAGAAAGTCGCGAGCTCCCTCCGGAGAACTGGAAGTCAAAATGGGCGTATTAATCTCCAAAAATCCGGATTTTTTCATCTTCTCCCGAATGCTGGAAATAATTTGAGATCTAAGGACTATGTTTTTATGAATTTTCTCCCTTCTCAGGTCTAAAAATCTATATTTTAGGCGAGTTTCCTCTGACAAATCCGAAACGCTGCCCACCGTCATGGGAAGATTCTCCACATAGGAAAGCGTAACGAATTTTTGAATTTGTATTTCAACGGTTCCGGTCGGATTATCATTATTTACGGTTTCCGGAGTCCTTTCAATAACTTTTCCATCGACGGTTACGATGCATTCGTGGCGCGTTTTTTCTACTTCTTCAAAAAATGCGCAATTGGAGTCGACGACGCACTGCGTAATTCCATAATGATCCCTCAAATCCACGAACACAAGATTCCCATGATCCCGCTTTTTATGAACCCAACCGGATAGTTTTACTGTTTTACCTACATCGGCATGTCTCAATTCTCCGCAGTTATGGGTTCTATATATGTTCACGGCAATTTCTCCACTGAAAATGTGCTCTATTATCTTAGAAAACTAGCTCTTTTTCAATAGATTTCAGGATTATATTCTGGAAGGATACGGTTTTCTCTTATAGGCGATGGCCGCCATTTGACTTTCCTTGGGTAGACAGGTGACTTTGACCTTCGCGTATCCTTTGCGACGAAAGCCCAGCAATTCCGCCGATTTCTGGCTGACGTCTATTATTCTTCGGCGAGTTTTGGCGAACGGTCCTCGATCGTTGACCAGCAACTTGAGTTTCTTTCCGTTTTCCAAATTTTCCACAATAACCACCGACGGAAGAGGCAATGTTCTATGGGCCGCCGTCAATTTGTTTTTGTCGAATTTTCTACCGGTCGACGTTGGCTTTCCGTGGAAATCATATCCGTACCAGCTGGCGTCTCCTATGGCCGCATATTGGTAATGGACCTGAGGATAATATTTAACTCCATTAATTACATATGGTCTTTCAGTACCGGCATGCCAGTATTTTTTAGGACGTTCGTCCTCCGTCGCGCAGGAAACCAATAGCGTCAACAGAGCTAAAGTCATAAATTTTTGAAACTTGTCGTAATTATATCGCATAATCTTTCCCACAGGTCTGAGACGACTAAAATAACGGTCCTAACCCCGAACACCGATACTATCATTAGAAATTTTTGAGGACAAGAATTTATTAATTTCACGAACCCTATTAAATTTGTAAGTTCTCTGCTAATACTTGTGAAGTCGAAAAAGACGGCTGTGTGATGGGAAGATTTTAAAATATGTCGAGGCGTCATGGATTTTTTTATTGATTTAGAAAATTTCCTCTCGAGGAAGCGTATGCCGGTCAAACATTTCATACTGATGGGAACGTTTCTATTTTTTTCGCTGTTTGCCATAATTGCCGGAGCGTCCGAAGGTAATTACTGCGCCGTCGTCGCGACGTTGGCGATTGGATTGGTTTGTTTTCTGCTATTCGGAGAAATGAAGAAAATGGACGAACGCAATCATGTGATTAACTATCAAAAAAGCATTGCGACCAACGGATTTGACGCGTCTTTATTTGCATTTTTCGTATTTTCAAAAAGTGGAAAGTGCGTATTTGTAAACAGAATGGCGCAAAATCTATTTTCCGGATTCCGAATAAGAACCATAGAGGATTTTATATTTTGTTTCGGGAAATATCCGAGGGTGGTGGAGGCCATTCATAATTTGCAAAGGGCTGTGGAAAACACGAAGCAATCCCATATGGACGTTCCCATGAGATTGAATTCGGAAAAAACTTCCCTCTGGAGAATATCTGCCTCTCCGATTCCTGAACATAGCGGATTTTCCGGATGGACGATCATTGATCTCACGCCATCGACGATAAAAATCGAATCTCCGGAAACAAACAGTAATTTTCTGTTGGACGTGATTAACAATTCCACCATCGGCTATTTCTGTTTAAATGAAAAAAGCGAAATAATATTTTGCAATAAAACTTTTTCCAATTGGCTTGGCAAAAAAGTTGAGGATGTTCTCAACGGCGTTTTTAACCAGCACGTGATCAATGGAAAAAGCGAGGATTTACCGTCCATGGACAGCGGCGGCAAACTTACCGGATCCATGCCGGCGAAAATTACTTTAAAATCAAGCGATAACGGTGGACTGGAGGTCGTTGTCAGACATATTATGCAGGATAAAGAAAACAATAAAGTATATCTTGTCACCCGAGATCTTCAGCAGGGAAACGATATTATTCAGGCGTTGGGCAAGACAAAATTGTATTTTGAACACATTTTTGAAGACGCTCCCGTTGGAATAGCCATAACGGACGGAGCCGAGATAATTAACGCCAGTAATCGCACTTTCCAGTTAATCGTTGGAGAAAACGACGTAGAAAATTCGTCCTTTCTGGATTACATATTGGATGAAGAGCGCGAATTGGTCCGAGAAAAACTCTACAATCTTTTGACCGAGGTTCACAAATCCATAAATCCATTTGAGATACACTTTAAGGCCCATAAAGAAAAAACCGTCATGGTTAACGTCACCAAAATAGACGAGGCTAAACGCTCCAAAGAAAACGACGGTCTGGTGATGTATTTCATCGACATTACGGAGAGAAAAGAACTGCAGCAGCAGTTCGCGCAGTCTCAAAAAATGCAGGCGGTGGGACAGTTGGCCGGAGGAATTGC
>JAISMI010000047.1 GCA_031276835.1 Holosporaceae bacterium
ATAGTCGTCGGCGCCTATGTCCAGGCAATTTACTTTATCTTTGCATTCCGACAGTCCAGATAAAACAATCACCGGAGTCTTGATATTTGCCGACCTAAGTTTTTTTATGACTTCTACTCCGTCTATGTCCGGAAGCATCAAATCCAATATAATTCCGTCATAATCATAGATTTTCCCCACTTCGACTCCGTATTGTCCAAAACTAGTGGAGTCTACGGTTACTCCTTCTTTTTTCAGGAGAGCTTCTATTCCTTTAGCCGTAGGCGTATCATCTTCTATTAATAAAACTCTCACGATTACCTCCAAACACAAAAACTGTTAACTCTTTCTATAATACGGTACGTTAACCATAATTTACTAAAAATTGATTAAGATTTTAAGTAAAAAAATATTTTTTTTATTTTTTTTTTTAAATCTCGACGAGATAAACGCTAATTAGACGATCTTTGAGGCGTTACAAGATATCGTTTAAACTATCGATAAGAGCGTTAAAGTCATCTCTTATATGCTCTAGAATAAAAGTGGTCGGAGAGGCGTCAGCTCCTGGCTCCGCGCTCTTTCGATTCTTTCTTCCCGTCGCTCTTTTTTTAGCCTACGCCTCTGCTCGTTAAGACGCTTTTTCTCGGCGCAGTCTTCTTGCCGTCCTTTTTTTAACTTATGATTCTGATCTTTTAGACGCTTTTTTTCGGCGCGGTCGTCTGCCGCAATAAGCGTTTGAAAAAGAGACGGTTCCATGGGTATTTGCAAGTTGAACTTTTCCATTTCGACGAGTTCATAGCAGAACGGACGCGACGATTCTATCATTTTTCTCAGTCTATACGCGGATATGAAGTAAGCGCAGGTATGTTTTCTTATATTATTAAGGATTTTTGCTATTGATTTAAGCAATTTTCGTTCCATTCTAAGTTGCTCGTGGTTGAAATATTCTCCGAATATTTTCAATGCGTTAGGCACCCAAAACATAATATCGCCGCAACCGCTTTCTTTCAACAGAGCCGCCATCATTTGTTTATTGAGTTTTTTATTGTCGAACGCTTGACACCTGTCGCGCCACTCCGGATCGTCTTTCAACGATGGACTGAGAGTTCTTGCAATATTAAGTATATTATTGTTGGCTAGCTGAGTCGCCTCCGCAAACCATTCTGAAGTAATAGGTTCTTCCATAGAAGGAAAAAGGGACTCAAGGTTGCTCAATGTTTCGTCTGATAGTGTTTTGCCCGATAAAGTATAAATGCGCATTAAAATGGATATGCTATTTTGAGCCTGTCCAATTGCCTCCCAAAAACTTGTAAAATATGGATATTGAGAATGCATTTTGTTGATTAGGGTCTTTAAAATAGTTGAAGCGGCTCCTATTTTTCTAGGCGCGTTTTTGATATTCATTGTCCAAATTTTATGGGTCGACTTTAGGCAGGCGTCAAAAACAGTATGACGGGTTCGCAGCGGAATCGAACGTAATCGCAGAACCAATGGAGACGCTTCCATAGTTTCCTGCGGAGTCATACATGCAGAGTAGGCGCAAAATAAAAAAGAAGCGCATGTCGCGGCGATTTTTTTCATTGATATTCTCCAGAAATTTAGGTGCGAGCCAGAAGGATAATCTTCGGCAATTGGGTTTTTAGATATTTTTGCTTTTTGCAACACATAAAGCCTTTTTATCTGCCCAGATGATGAATTTTTAAAACCATCCCATTAATATACTATATATTTATACAAAATAATCAATAAAAATAATATTAATTTATAAAAAATAATTGCGCGCGATTAAAGCGCGGTCGTATAGACGCCGATGAAAAACTTTATTATTACGCATTGAAAAAAACGAAAACGATTTGATTTAAAATTTCCGATGGACAATCGCTCATATTATAGTGCAGATAGATTTTTGAACGCTGTACGTTTGGGATAACCCCGACAATTCTTCGAACAAATATAAATCTGTTCCGGTTAAAAAAGTTTGAACGTTAATTGTCCTAAGTTCATCGACGAGATTTTTTCTGCGAGTTTTATCCAGATGAACCATGAGATCGTCCAGCAGCAGAATCGGGACGCCGACGCGGGACTTTTGATATATCCTCATAACGGCTAATATTAGAGAGATTAAAAAGGCTTTTTGTTCTCCCGTAGAGCATTTTTCCGATTCCAACGACGTTTTGGGATGTTCAATTCGCCAAAAAGTTTTCTGGGAACTAATGGATGTGGTTTGTTTTTCCGAGTCTATAAATCTGCTATTTTTTAAGGCGTTGGCTATTTCCCAAATCGCATTTTCCTCGTTATTGGTTTCGCAGATTTTTTCTATGGCGCCGGAAATACTAACTCTGGGACGAAGGAATTCAGAATGATAATTTTGAAAGGTTTTCTCCAGCGTTGCTATGAAATCTAGGCGCGACGCCGTAATCTTGAGATTTTCTTCGGCGATTTTTTTTTCCAGAACGTCGAGCCATGTTTCGTCTTTTCGATGGAAAATTACGTGCAGCCGTTCTTTTTGTAGTTTAGAAAGAGTTTTTAGCGCATGTTTATGTCTTTTATCGCGTCCGCTTGCGAGGTGATCAAAAAAACTACGGCGATCCGCGATTGGGCCCGTAAAAATATTGTTCATGCCAGGGATTACCCATAGAATCCACACTATTTCTTCGAATTGAGAGAGAGCGTCGACGAAAACATTGTCTATTTTAGCCGCTCTTCTACCGTTTTGAGGCCGCGTTGACAGAAATGTTTTGCAGCGATTTCGCTCCATAACCAAATCCACGCTCCATGAAGAAGGAGCGGCTTTGATGGAGTTTAAATCGACAAGAGAGGCTTTTCTTAATCCTCTGTCGGATGAAAATAATGAAATTGCCTCCAGTATATTTGTTTTTCCGGCGCCGTTTTCTCCGCAAAAAACCACAAATTTAGATGAGAAATTCAAAACCAGCGTTCCATAGGAGCGAAAATTTTTGCAGCTTAATTTTAGGATATCTGCGGACAAGATTTTAAATTCTCATCGGCATGACCACAAATAGAGACTCCGGTTCGGACTCGTCCACAATCAGTATAGGAGACAGCGATTCTTTTACGTAAATTTTGAGAGACTCCCCCTGCAGAGTTTGCGCAACGTCAAGTAAATAACTGGCGTTGAATCCGGAGTTCCACCCTTGCCCAGGATAAATGACCTCCACTTCATCTCTTCCGCTTCCGATTTTACTGTTGGCGACATAGCAGGAGAGATTATTTTTCCCCAACTCCAATTTCACGGATCTAATTTTATCGTCGGATATTACGGCGACGCGATCGATAATCTCAAGAAAATCCAATCTTTTCACGATGAAAAACTCGCTGGTCGTTTCCGGAATGACTCTTTTATAATCCGGAAAATTTCCATCCACTAACTTCGAGATAAATACCACATTTCCAAAAGTAAATTGAATCTGATTGGAACTAAAAGCCACCGCCGCGTCGTTTTGGAAAATATCCAAAAGCTTTTTTACCTCGAAAACGGTTTTTTTGGAGATGATTATGCCCTGCATGCTTTCTTTCATGCCGATGTTTATTTCCGAAAACGACAATCTATGACCGTCGGTGGACGCCGCTTTTAATTTGTCGTCCTCTTTGTGAAGATAAATGCCGTTTAGATTGTGACGATTTTCCTCCGGAGACATGGAAAATCTCGTTCTACTGATTAATTTATTTAAATCCGCAGATTTTACATTGAAACAGCACGCGCCCTTTAGAAATGCTATTTCCGGAAAATCGGAGTGATCGAGGGTCGATAGTTCAAATTTGGATTTTCCCGCGATAACAATCAATTTGCTGCCCTTGTCCGCAAGAGAAAACTCCAGTATGGCGGCGTCGGCTGATTTTCTTACGATATCGCCCAGAGTAACGGCCGGCACGGCCACTTCTCCCAAGGTATCCACTTCCGCTGAAACTTCTTCCACTATTGAATGGTCTAAATCGGTTGCTTTCAGCCTTAAACCGGACTCGTGAAAGTCCAATAAAA
>JAISMI010000002.1 GCA_031276835.1 Holosporaceae bacterium
GCAGGGCATGCCGTTAAAGCCTGTGGAGAGATCGGCACAAGTCGACTCCGCGAAGCAGGAACCTCCCCGATTCAATAAGTCGGGAATCCTCGTCCTTTTTAGGACGGGGTGGATGTCAACTTAGTTGGTCTTTGACAATTTTCGCCACCGCTATGTCGTCGAATTTTTTTGGCAGCTCTACGACGTTCAACCATTGAGGAAGTTCGTTATTCGCTATCATATGAGCGAGACTTGGAGATTTTGTTTTCGTCGACGCATGTTTTTTCTTCCGCACAAATATGTAGGAGCTGTCGGTGAGTTTCAAAATACGTTTTGCCGTTTCTTCGTTATACTGGTCTTCCATAATTTTATGAGAAAATATTATGCCGCCGATCTGCCGATGATAAGGGGCGCCCACAACGCTGTGTTTCGTATGATATAGTATGATCGGACCGTCGTTCGAATGGGCCATTATCACAATCGGCTTCCGACTTAACTTGTCGATGGCCTCGAACAACTCTGTATCGGTATATGGGGCGTTAACTGTTTTTTCCTCTTGGGTTGAGGGAAAATATGCGGTGCAAAATATGAAAAATATGGAAATAAAAGAAGTTACTACTATTTTCCACAGCCTATGAAGACGTTTTGTTAAATCGCCGTTCATTCCAAGGTTAACTATAATCGGCAGCAAGAACATCGCCGAATACGGCAGCATTCGGTATGATATGCCGGCCAGAATCGTGTAGCATATCGCGTTTACGATAATTATCCACCACGTTAAATCCGACGAAACAAACTTTTTTTCGGTTAATTGGAGGCAGGCGTTGACGATGGAAATCATAGCTATGACGCAGTAGACTATAAAAAATAGATAATCTCCGTGCGCAAAAGGAGATTGCATTTCGGATATTCTGTTTAACCAGATGGATTTTATGTAATCGTCGATATTCGCGCTCATTCCGTTTAGAAAACTAGGATACAGAGAGAGAAATATAGCCGCAATCGTCACAAACCATAGGAACGACATCCAAATTCGTTTTTTCAATGTGAATTTTTGGTGAATCATAACGCTACAAAGATACGCTACGCTGCAAAGATATAATGCCATATGCACGGCGGATATCTTATCGTATTCAATTGGCGCGATATCGGGAAACAACAGAGCAATAATCGCGATAATTACCGCATGCCAATATTTCAATATGGGATCTTGGGCATATTTATTGTTGAATGTGGAGTATGGCGCGGTCGTCAGAAGAATACATATTGGTAGAAAATTACGAGGCGATAGATTAGACGGAAAATATATTATCGTTCCAATTCCAAGGGCTACTAAAATATTTTTTGCGTACAATAATTGTAATTTTGCGACGTCGTTAAAAGAGTATACAAACAAAATTGCATCCACAAGTAAAAGTGGAATTAGCGTTTCCGGAGAAATCCAAACGCATAGCACGGTAGCTATGGCCGTCTTGACGTAGTAGCTTTTATCGAGAAACTTTGACTTTATAAGGCCAATAATATTTTGGATAAAAATGACGATGAACAACATGATGAACGCGTGATGATCCGGTCTTCCGAAAATTCCAAAAGTCAAGATCAAAGGATGAGCCGCAAACAACGCAGCCGCCAAAAAAGCGTTGGTTTTCGTCATTAATTTCTGAGCGATATTGAAAAATATCGCCAGGGTTACGCACTTTACAATTGGACTAATGAAAAAACCAACATATTCAATCGACCGATCAATAGAATCGATGAAAATGTTCAAAATATAGGCGGGAATAATTATAAAAAAATCATAGAATCGCGTCCAATGCAAATCGCATCCAAACGGAACGTTGCTTCTGGAAATAATCGAATTTGCGAGATCGCCGTGAATGAAAAAATCTTTTATTCGCACCAATCTCATGTAATCGTCCGGATCGAAAAACGCCATTTGCAGGCCGTGCATTTGCAAATAGCATCCGGCGTTTACAAACGTTCCCATAACTATGAGAATAAACGCTTCCATTCGATTCTTATATAGCCAACTAATCAAACAATTCCTCCGATGTTAATAGGTCGACATTTTAATTTTAGGATACGCCGCAATAATTTAAATTATATTAATAGCAATGATGTTGTAGGCATGTTTTGTTTATGTGGTCGGACGATTTTTACTATTCCTGCAGGGACACCCGCCGCTTTCCTCCGCCATAGATGTTGTTTGTTTTATGGCGCCGCGCCGCGTTGGAATCAATAGAATCAAATTTGGGCGGTCCTGATTAAATCCATATCCGATTTTAAATCCTATTTCCACCGGCTTATGGATTTCGTAGTAGTTGCTCAAAGCCTGCTGTCTATAATTTCGGAACACCGGCAGCGTTGGTCGCGTATATTGGCCGAATATATACTTATCCCAATTGGAATCAAAATTATTGAAAGGGATTCCGGTATCGTCCTGCAGGATGGCGTTGGCATTTTCAAGAATGAAGTTTTTTGTTTGGGAAGCAGATTTATCGTGCAGAACGTAGGAGGCGCTCTTGATAAACGTCGTAAAAGAAAAACGTCTGACGAAATTCAGCAAATTAGTTAATTGTTTGTTGGAATTACAAAGGTCGGCTCTCGCGTAATACATGCTTTTTTGTTCTCCGCCGGCTATGGGCGTAAATAAAATTTTGATGCAATCAACCATTCCGGATTGACGGGCGACTTCGTTTCCTTTCGAATCAATAGACAAGTTTTCCACAAGGTCTATGACGAATCCGCTTTGGGCAAGCTCGATGAGTATCAGGTAAAGAACTCCTCTGACATTTTTGTTGTAAAGTTGAGTCGCCATTTCCGAAGTAACAAAATATCCCTTCTTAAGATACGAAGAAAAGGCTCGCTTTAGGGAGAGCATAGTGGACTCGTTTTCGATGTTTCTCTTTATGTTTTCAAAATTTCCAATGGGCTCCAATCCCACAAGTATGTAAGTTCGCATTTGCGGAAAAAATTTCAGCGCGTAGGCGGCGTCTGGACCTCCAAACGGGTAGAATAACGTCGTTGAGTTCCCCACGCGGGCCGCTATATTATTTTTACTCCACTCGGGGATTTTAGACAAACTGACGCCGTTGAGATTCTGCCATTCTTGGGCTATAAATTTGGCGTAGTCTATATTGGCCTGATTGTTTAATTTGTTATCTGGTATGTGAAGTCCCGCCAATTGTTTGGCGATCCTATCGTAATCATTGGCCGGAGCGGCATAGGCCGGATCAAATTTAGGGAATCTATCGGATAAATTTACAAATATGTTCTGTTTTTCGTCCACGACGTCTTTTAGGTCGGTTGACGCGTCAAGATCCGACGGTTCTTTATCCGTTGGCGATAGGTCTTGGACAAAAATACTATCATATGAGCGCACAATCGTGTAACAGTCGGCCTTATGACATAAAAGAAGCGCGACGCACAAACAAATGAATGTCAAAACTCGTCTCATATGATCCTCGCTCAAGTTGCCTCATAAGTTTAAGCGAAAAAGCATTATAGAATATTAATTTTTTTTTCAATTCACAAATCTTTTCTTGAGAGATGGAGTAAAAAACTATATCTTCTAGTGTTGTATGGTATGGAGTGGCTCGATGTTTTCATATTTGCGAGGATTATTTTCTTCGGATATAGGTATTGACTTAGGTACGGCCAATACGTTGGTTTATGTCAGAGGGAAAGGCGTCGTTTTGGATGAACCTTCTGTTGTGGCGCTTTCCGAAGACGGAGGAAAAAAGCGCGTGCTTGCGGTCGGCGAAGAGGCAAAACTTATGGTCGGAAGAACTCCTGGAAACATAACCGCCATTCGTCCGCTGAAAGACGGCGTCATTGCGGATTTTGACGTGGCGGAGGAAATGATAAAGTATTTCATTCGCAGAGTTCACAACAGAAAAAGTTTCGTTAGTCCCCAGATCGTCATATGCATTCCGAGAGGAGCCACCGCCGTCGAAAGAAGGGCCATACAGGAGTCGGCGGAGGGAGCGGGAGCCAGAAGAGTATTTCTAATTGAAGAGCCAATGGCGGCGGCTATCGGAGCCGGTCTTCCGGTGACGGAACCGACCGGATCTATGGTGGTGGATATAGGCGGAGGCACGACCGAAGTCGCGGTGCTGTCGCTCGGCGGTATTGTGTACGGAAATTCCGTTAGGGTCGGCGGAGATAAAATGGACGAAGCAATAATAAACTATATCAGAAAAAATCATAATCTTTTGATCGGAGACACGACTGCAGAAAAAATCAAAAAAGAAATAGGGGCGGCTATTTCTCCGAAAAAAGATGAATGTCGTTGCGTGTCCATTAAAGGAAGGGATCTCGTTAAAGGCGTGCCGAAGGAAATAAAAATCACCGAAGCTCAGATTGTGGAAAGTTTGCAGGAACCGATTGCCGCCGTGGTCGAAGCGGTGAAATTTGCCCTGGAAAATACTCCGCCGGAACTATCGGCTGATATTGTGGATAAGGGCATCATTATGACCGGCGGTGGTTCGCTACTGACTAGATTAGACGAGTTGCTGAGAATTAAAACGGGTCTTCCGGTCGCCGTTGCCGAGGACGCTCTTTTGTGCGTTGCAGTTGGCACCGGAAAAACGTTGGAGGAGCTCGACGTGATGAAAAAAGTTTTACTCAGAGCGTATTAAACGAATGTAGATGCACAAAAGAATATCAGGAGGAAAAAATTCTTTCGCTCTTTTTAGGCGTTTAAAAAAGAGAGAGATAATATTTTATTTTGCGTTGTACGTCGGAATCGTCGCGGTTTTGCATATGCCCGCTGGAAATTGTTTTATTGAAAAATGCAGATTTTTTATAAATTCGACTACGGTTGTTCTGTATCGATACGCGGGCGATCTGGAAAGCGCCTGGAGAAATCTCAACTATTTCATATCGCAGAATGTGGACGGCGTTTTGATTAATCTGCATAATGAAAATTTCCGATTGCGGGAAGAAGTCGAAAATCTTAAAAGTTTGCGGTCGGAAAACGAACGATTGAGAGAATTGCTTTCGCTGAAAGAGGCAACGCAATTTTCCTCCGTTGCCGCGGAGGTTGTTAACGTATTTTCCAACGACTTTATTCAGTCCTGCGTCATAAATGTCGGCGAAACCGACGGCATATCGGTAAATGATCCGGTGAAAAATTCAGACGGATTGGTGGGAAGAATAATCGAAGTCCATAAGACCTGGAGTAAGACGTTGCTGATAACGGACGTCAATTCCAGTATTCCGGTAAAAATCGGAGAACGTCAAATTAACGCCATAATGGTCGGAACAAATTCCGATAAATTGTTTTTGTCCACCGTCCAGGAAGATATTCGCATAAATGAAGGAGACGACGTTAAAACGTCCAGGTACGGAATTAAAGAA
>JAISMI010000050.1 GCA_031276835.1 Holosporaceae bacterium
GGAGGATCGCGTAAAAATCGTAGATAAAACGCTTTGGACGTTTTCCACAAACGCGTTCATACCCCATGGCGACAGGAGTTTGGGGTTTTGCGAAAAGCAGCCGATATATTTTACAAGCCAGTTGGAAAATCCAAACGGCGCCAAGACGTTGCTCGTCGTCGATACGCTGGATTATCCGCGTCGTTCGGAATTTGAAAAAATATTTTTTGTTTTCGAAGACAAACGGCGGGCGGAAAATGCAAATCTCTTATTCGAAGACTTGAAAAAAGAAAAAGAAAATGTAAACTACTGGAAACAATCTTCCAAAGGCTGGGAGAAATTAGCTTAGAGGGAAAAATGCCCATTCAGAAAACGCTTTCAATCATAAAGCCGGACGCGGTCGTCAAGAATCTTACCGGAAAAATTAACGCTAGACTGGAGGACGCCGGACTTCGGATTATAGCTCAAAAAAGATTACAACTCACAAGATCGCAGGCGGAAAAATTCTACGAGGTTCATAGGGAAAAAGCTTTTTTCGACGACCTTTGCGAGCATATGAGTTCCGCTCCCGTTGTGGTTCAAGTTTTGTGCGGAGAAAATGCGGTTTCCAAAAATAGAGAAATTATGGGGGCGACCAATCCCGCAAACGCGGAAATTGGCACCATACGTCGCGACTTCGGCCAGAGCATTGAGCACAACGTCGTACACGGATCCGACAGTCCGGAAAATGCCGATATAGAAATTAAATTCTTTTTTAGTCAGTTGGAAATTATCGAATAAATTTTAATGAAACGTTTTTTGTTTTTGTTGGCTCTGATAAATTTTTGCGCTTTAGCGAGTACAAAATATTTTGAAATTGGAGATATTGAGGTAAAACAAAGAGGCGGTAATTCGCTGATTGCTAAACAAAATGCACTGCATCGGGCGGTCCGCTCCGCCTTTAAAAAAATTGTGGAAATTCAAACGGCTGGAAAATTTTCTTCGTTTGAAAGTATTTCCCATCAGCAGATCCAAAATTGCGTTTACGACTACTCTATAGATCAGGAAAAATTTTCGGATTCGGTTTATATTGGGAGAATTTCCTATCGATTTTATAAAAGTAAAATCGCGGCTCTCCTGAAGCCGTACGGAGCGAATATTGACGTCGGAGAAAGCGAAAATAAATCCGAAATGGCGAGATTTGCCGTTTATCTAAAAGATTTTATTCGCCATGCAAAATCGTTAAGGGATTTGAACGTTACCGTTGAAAAATTTTCCAATGATAGAGTTATCTTCGGCATTAAAAAAAAGCGCGTCGAAGATTTTCGCGAGTTGCGTATAAAATACGCTCAACTAACGTGATCGCCGATGCGATTTGTGCCCAACGCCCTATCAATTTTTAGAATTATATCGTCTTTTGTTCTAATTCCGATAATTTTAAACAATAATTCTATGGCGGCGGCGATTATTTTTTCTCTCGCTTCCATTTCCGATTTTTTAGACGGATATTTTGCGAGAAAATTTCATGTGTCGTCGGAGTTGGGAGCTATGTTAGATCCGCTGGCCGACAAAACGTTAATGGCGGTTTCCTATGTGATTATGGCGCGTGTAAATTTTATTCCAACCTACGCGGCAATATTCGTCGTGGGAAGAGATTTTCTGATATTATCCGTTGTTTTAATATGTAAAATTTTGGATGTAGATTTAAAGATGCGGCCGACCATGTCGAGCAAAATCAACACGACGATTCAGCTAATTTTCGTTATATTAGTTCTTGCTTGTAACTGTTTATCAATAAATGTACCATACATAATTAAGTTGGGCGCGGCGATCGTGTGCGTTTCCACGGTTTTTTCCGGAGTGGAATATGTTCAAAAATATTACTGGATCAAGGATGAACTTTTTAAGCGGTAAGTTTATTTTTTGGACCGTCGTAATTTTATCTTCATTTTTATTTTTTTACGTGTTTTCCAACGTATATTTTCCATTTTTAGTGGGATTTACTTTGGCCTATCTTTGCGCTCCGTTTGTAAATTGGAGTTCGAGATATATAAATCGAACGCTGGTATGTTCGATTCTATCTATTTGTTCCGTATGTGTTTTTATTGTGGCCGGAATAGAGCTTCTCCCGCGTCTCAAGGAATATTTGATTTTTATTGCGGATAATATTCCGGCTTACTACGATCGTTTTATTTCTTTTTTGGACGGCGCTTTTTCTTCTGTAAATTTTATCGAATACAAATCGGAAATTACTTCTTTGAAACTTGAAATTCAAAAGTATCTCGATCAAAAAATTTATATTTTCGCCTCCATAATAGGGAAAATTGCGTCCAATCGAGAAACTATCGCCGGATTTTTTTCGTTTTTCGTGATTATGCCGATTTCGTTTTTTTATTTTTTGCGGGATTGGAATTGCGTGGCGGATTATCTGTATGATTGCGTTCCCAATCGCCAAAAAAGCGCTTTGTTGGAGGCGTCCGGTATCGTGCGAAGGACTTTCGCAAATTTCTTTCGCGGACAATTTTACGTGGTGGCGATTTTGTCCATTTATTACGCGCTATTGCTGCTTATCGTCGGCATAGGGAACTGTTTTTATTGGGGAATTTTATCCGGATTTTTTTCGTTTATTCCTTGCATCGGGGCGTTGTTTTCCTGCGTACTTATGCTTTTCGTGAGCATTCCGACCCTTACGTTGACCAAGTTTTACGTTGTATTATTCATTTATCTTATGGGGCAATTTATCGAAGGATACGTTCTTTCTCCGAAATTTGTCGGCAAGAGAACGGGACTCCATCCCCTCTGGATTCTGTTTTCATTTTTTGCCGGAATTCAATTGGGAGGCATAGTCGGAGCTCTGATTGCCATTCCTCTGGCCGCCGTTGTTCGCAATCTGATAAAATTCGTCATGCAGCGATTCAAAGCAAGTCAAGCCTATAAACAGTAACGTCAATGCAGCAGGAAGTTTTTAGTTTTCATCAAATGGAAAGGCTTGACTGGAATGGCTTCATTGAAGGAGAGGAAAACCGCGACGCAATTCTATGTCTAATCAAATGGCCCGATTGGAACAGTAACGGCGTAATTATTCATGGAGAATCCGGAACCGGAAAAACTCATCTCGCAGCGCTATGGGCTCAAACTGCCAATGCGGTTTACGTGCTCAAAGAAAGCTTAAATCATGATCCCAGAGATTTATTTGAGGCCGAATGTAATTTTGTCATTGACAATTTCGACGATTTTTTGAGCCCCGAGCGTTACGATTGGATGTTTCATTTTTTGAATATCATAAAGGAAAAAAACAAATTTTTCCTTATGTTGGGAAGATTGCATCCGTCGCTGTTCGCCGTTGAATTAAAAGATTTGAGATCGCGACTGCTTACGTTGCCGACGATAAACATTTGCGCCCCAAAGGATGAACTGTTGCTAAAAATATCGCAAAAAATAGCCAAAGACTTGGAAATAACCATATCAAACGACGTTTTGGTTTACATATTGAACGTCGTCGACCGAAAAGTAAGCTCTATAGCCAATATCCTTAGAGTATTGGATAAGTTATCGCTTCAGCAGAAAAAATCTCTATCAATGTCGTTCGTAAAAGATCATTTGAGAATTTTAGACGCCTAAATTTTTCAAATAAACCACAAAACGAAAAGCGGTTTCAGGTTTTAGATCTCCGCCCCTATAATTTCTTCTTTCAACGACGAATTCGACGGTTGCGCATTCGTTTTTGTATTCTATTCCGGCGTTATATCTCGCCAACTTATAACCGTTACCGCTGGATTTTTTCATCAGAGTTTCATGATCGTTTCCAATGACTATTCCGCATTTTAATTTAGCGTTCCGATTGGCCTGCCAGCCGCCGTCCAGCATTACGCCTTTGTATTTTTGCGTTTTTTGCTCTTCAGAATCGGCCAAAATCGAAAATGGATCATAAAAACATTGCTTCCCTTTGAAAAGCATAAGGTCAAAACAGACTTTTTTTTCGGAGAAATTGAGTCCGATTTCATTCCTTGTCCAGCGTTTTGATTGGGGGGAGTAGCTGGTGTTGGCGATAAAAGTCAATTCGTCCGATAGAAAAATCTCGGTCGACGCCACAATGTTGGAATTTTTGCGCTTTAAACCAGTTGCCTCCAATCGGGGAGGGATTGAAGTTAACTCGCTGGATCTGCCGATGGTAAAACGGTATAAATTTTCTCCATTTCTATATCCGGAAAGCTGGAATCCGTAGTAGATTCTACTTCCGGAATCGATGTTATAGGAGGAAATAGATTTGTTTCCGTCTAAAAAGTTCAGGTCCGTAATTTCGCAAAATTGATCTTCAAAGGCGTCGGTATTTTTTTTGTTTCCGGCGACGATTGCGCCGACTATGGGAGTAAAAATAGTATTCATAAGATCCGACGACAAAACGAGAGGCCATTTCCAGGCGCAATTTAATTGAGGAGTAAATCCAAACGACGAATCGTATAAGGAACGTTCCTTTTCGGATATTTTTAATCCCCTAAATGATAATGTTCCTTTTAAATCAATAAGTTGTCCCCCCAAAAGTAATATTTCCCTACTCCAGGAGGCATTGGACATGAATTTTTGAGCGGATCGATGATTATTAAAATCTAGGTTTTGAAAACAGGAATCCAGATTAAATGTTCCCGTAAATAGGTTTATGGAGTAATTGTATTCGATTATTGGAAGCACTCGGGGAGTGCGCTCGAAATTTTCGCCCTGAAATATAATGGTTTTTATGGAAGTATAGTTTCGTTCGTCGAATCCTTCCAATTTAATATTACTTTTCAGAATTCTATCGGTTTGCTCCAAAAATGGGAATTTTTTTAGGTAATATCTATCCGAGGAAAGATTTATATCAAAACCGCATCTCCAGACGTCGTTTATTTCATATTTCATTTTCGAAAATATATGTCCGCGATATCCGGAATTTTGCATTTTTTCTATGGCTTTTTTTTCATAGTCGTCGTTTCCAATCTGATTTTTTATAGATCTTACGCCGGTAATGCTGGCGTCCATATTGAACTCGCCGTTGGGAAATCTGAATCCGTAGTAGGCCCATCCGACGTTGCCAATTCCCGAAGTGATAATGGGTTTCAATATAAGCTCCTGAGAATTGGAAATTGCCAACAAATATTGGGGTAAAACGCTCAGTCCGCTTTTGCTGGAGGTCGAAAATTTTGGCACCAACAATCCGCTTTTTCTTTTTATTTTGGGACTTACATGCGACAAATACGGCGTGTATAAAATTGGATTTCCGAAAATTTCGAGTTTGGCGTCTTCGTATTCCGTATATTGCTCCGGATCAAAAATTACTCTAAGCGCTTTTACCTGCCAGGTTAGTTCTCCAAAATCTGTACATTGATAACAGGGAGTATACGCGGCGTTTTTCAATTCGTATTTTCCATTTTTCAGAAAACATTCTTTTGCCGCCAGTCTTGATTGATTCCCCGTAATTATTTTTATGTTCTTTCCCTCTCCGGAGGAAAAATTTCTGTATGCCGACAGCGAATCAAGAAAGTAAACGTTTTGCTTTTCGTCCTTTATGATTACGTTTCCTCTGACGCGGATTAATTCATTTTTTCTATCGTATACGATTTCATCGGCGGAAATAATTCGGTTATAGTAAATGACGACGACGTTGCCGTTGCAGCGGACTTCGTTTTTTGTGTAGAGGGTGCGATCGGAATTTATAAAGGCGATATTTTCACAAAAGACGTTTCCAAATAAAACAATTATGACAAACAATATCTTTTTCATACTTCTCTCCAGATCAATATGGCGATGGAGATGCATGCTAGTATCAGCATAATTGCCCAGCAGGCCAATTGCACCGGAATCGCTCCTCCATGGGCGAGAGATTCCAGCATATTGTTGGAAAATCTTAAAAATATGGCCGTAGATATGACCTTAATCGCAATATGAGTCTTTGTTTTATAACGATTAATTGGAAAGCAAATAATAGCGGCAATCAAAGCAAATAAAATAAAACTAAAACAATTTGCCAGTAGCTTATGCAGTTCCAATTCATAGAGTCTTAGGGTTACCTGATTTTTTTTCTGAATTTTATAAATTTTGTAGAGGTAGTAGACGTCGTGATTTCGGGGCGATTTAGAAATTAATTTTATCAAATTTAAGGAAACGCCGCTGAAAAATTTCATTGCGTCGACATGCGTTATTTTGTCGTCGTTCACGGTTGTGACATTTTCCAGATTCCAAACGGATTTTTCAATCGACGCGCGTCGGGCAAATATTCTCGCGCCTTGTTTCGTATCAAAAATATAAAGACCCTCGATTTTATTGCCGTAAATGGTTTTTATGAAGATCATTTGGTTGTTTGGAGGAAAATCGATCCAGACGTCGCGATTGGTTTCGGAGACGGTTCCGGAAGATATGCTTTTATTGTATAACGTTTCCAAAAATAGTCCGGTCGGATGCATAACGAATAGCCATATTAGGGCGATAAATGTGGCGAAACTCAAAAATGGATATAAAATTTGTTGGGGAGATCTGCCGGTCGATTTCAATATCGTTATCTGGTGGGATCGGCATAGATTCCAAAGACTAAAGGTCGCCGTGATAAAATATGTGTAGTGGAAAATCTCGCAAAAAGTCGACGGCGTTCGAAGTAGAGATAATTTAATTGAGAAAACTGTTTCGTCCAAATTTGATATGGGATATTTTCTTGTAACTTCTGCGAAATCAAACAGTAAAATGAGAAAAAATACGGAAACGGAAACGAAAATTATCGCCTTCAGTTGCATTTTGAAAATATATTTGAAAAGAGTTTGAGTCATTTTTATAGTTTACATTTTTTTCGCGATTGCGACGAGCGCGACAATGGAAAAAATTATCAGCGCATAATTTAACGCGTTGAATTGAGGAGTTTTTGCGGCGGCGTTGGCGATCCAAAAATAACTTCCCTGGAACAGGACGACAATTGCGATCAACAGCGTCATTCTAAAAGACGAATGCTTGCGAGTATACGGCGCGAGCATGATCAGAAGGAAAGAAATAATAGGAAATATTCCGGCCAACAGAGGAGATGTAATTTTCTGATGAAAAAGAGCCTTTTGTATTTTTGATAGGGATTCGTCTTCGCATTTTTGCAGTAATTCGTTCAGATATTTTTCATTGGGTTGGGCGGATTTTTTTTGTACTTTTAGAATTTTTTTCAAATCGCAATGGTAGGATTGAAAATGCATAACGGAATTCTGGCGAGTCAAGAAATCAACTTCTATACGTTCTCCGTTGGTTAGTATAAGAATATTATCTTTAATGGTTCCGCTCTTGGCGAAGTAGCTGTAGACTTTTTCCGAATTTCTAGCGTCGACGATGAATAAATTTCCAAAGAAAAAATCTCCAATATATTTTTGGGCGTATACGGAAAATCCATTGTTGGAAAAGATGGCACCTGTTTTTTCCGGAGGATCGATGCTGTTTTTTATATTGAATTCGATGGAGCGAAATTCTCTCCAGGCGTTGGGAGAGACATAGGCGTTACTGACGTACAGGTATCCGACCACTATTGTAATCATCTGCAAAAGAGGGGTTAGCATTACCCGCGGAGAGAATCCGGCCGCCTGCAGAGCGATCAGCTGATTAGATTCGTTAAACCTATGATATACGAACGCCGCAGATATCGCCAAGGCTATGGGCACAATTACGGCAATTATATCTACAGACAGGTAGGATGTGAATTTCAAAAACTTTGAGAACCCGATACTATTATTCAAAACCCATAAATATCTCGAAGATTGTACTATCCAGGCGCAAAAAGCCAGGGAAATAGTCGAATATATGGTGGTTCTAAGTATTCTGAAAAATATTATACTTGACAAACTTCGCAATTATCACCTCCTCTTGTCGAAAGTATACTAATCTCTATGTTTGATTTCTATTGTTTTTCATAGTATTTTGGATATTATTGAATGCTCTGTTGAAGTTGGAGATCATTTTGAGAAGTCTTTTGTATTTTAGCCTGACGGCCTGTTTGTTTTTTTCATATTTTCCCAATTTAGCTTCCGATGCCAAAACGGAATGCCAGTCGAAGGAATACGACGGAATTATCGCTATTGTAAACGGAGATATCATTACCTTTCGCGATTTAGAAAAACGAGTGCAGTTGACTTTATTTTCCAGCGGAGGCGCCGCTACCAATGAACTTAAGTCTCGTATTTCGCGGGAAGTTCTAAATGAAATGATACAGGAAAATCTAAAATGGCAATGCGCCATGAAATACGCCCCCAGAGGAGGATGGGTTTCCGAGGACGCCGTAAAGGCGACTTTTTCCGATATTGCTCGGCGCAATAATCTCGACTACGACGGGTTTTGTAAACTTTTGAAGAGTCAGGGCATAGATAAAGACGTTCTATTGAGGCAAATTCGAGTGAATCTTTCCTGGGTTTCCTACATAAACGCGCGTTTTGGTAAATTCGTAAATATTTCCGAATCCGAAATCAATAGAACGGCGACGGAAATGAAAGAAAAGAGAAACCAGGAGTCCTACTACGTCCAGAGAATGTTTTTTCCCGTAAGCGACGTCAAAGACGAGAGCGCCGTTTCGTCTCATGTTAACAATTTGAGGCAAATGCTTTTAAAGGGAGCCGATTTCAGCGGCCTCGCCCGACAGTTTTCTAAAAGTCCAGACGCCGCCAACGGAGGAGAAATGGGATGGGCGTTTCAGGGACAGCTTTCCGCAGAGGAAAATGCAGCCCTTGGTAAAATGTCGATAGGAACTTATGCCGTCGTGAGAAATAGCCGCGGATATGTAATTTTGTTTTTGCGAGATAAAAAGGAAGCCGGTTCCAACACGTTTACGACTCTGAAATTCGTTCAGGTTGTCATGCCGTTTTTCAATTCTAAGCCGGACAATGAGGAAATTAGTCGCCTAAAGGATTATCTGACGGACATGAAGAAAAAATCCCGCAACTGTCACGAATTCATAAAAAATGCTAAAAGTTCCGGAATTTGCGGAGTCTCAGATCCAATTATACTTACTTTAGAGGCAATACAGCCTCAATTTCGTTCAATTATTTCTCCCTTGCAATCCGGCAGTGTGGGGGAGCCCATTGCGACTCCAAACGGCATTATCGCAATTTGCATGATGGATAGAAAAACCCAGACGATTCCGGAGCCGACAAACGACGACCTCAGAGCCCAGAAAACTAACGAGCGTTTGAGCGTCTATGCTGATCGTGAAATACATGATTTAAAGAAAAAGTCAGAAATAAAAATCAGTGACAAATATAAATCAAGACGGCATTTGGCTAGATAATTTAGAGGAGCTCTCCGCAAAAAAAATATTCGACGGGTTTTTCGGCGGGGTTAGGAAAAAATTTGGTCAGAATTTTTTATTTGACGAAAAGATTAATCGTAAAATTGTCTCGGTTGCCGGAGACTTAACCGGAAAAGTAGTGGCCGAAGTGGGGCCTGGTCCTGGAGGATTGACTCTTGAGATTCTCAAACAGGACATAAAAAAACTGTACGTCATAGAACTAGATCCGCACTGGAGCGAGGTTTGGAGAAATCTAGCTCGATTGTTTAACGGAAAGCTTGAGGTGATCGAACAGGACGCCTTAGGATTCTGTTTTAAAAATATTTCTCCCCATGCGATTATCTCGAATTTGCCCTATAACATTTCCACACAGCTACTGTTCAAATGGCTTGAGGAATTTCATTTGTATGAATGTCTTGTTTTGACGTTTCAAAAGGAGGTTGCCGACAGATTGCGCGCCAAGCCGTCCACGAAGGCCTATGGAAAGTTGTCCGTTTTGACTCAGTGGAAGTCGCGAGTATCTAAGGCGTTTGATTTGAAAGCGGGAGCATTTTTTCCGGCTCCGGAAGTAAAATCCACGGCGATGAAATTTATTCCCTACGGCGCGAACGACATGTATGCGAATTTTAACTTGTTTTCAAATTTATTAACGGCGGCTTTTCAGCATCCTCGAAAAGTCGTTATCAAATCGTTATCGAAGTTTTTGCAGAATCCAGAGGATAGTCTACTAAAACTCGGATATGGTAAAAATGCGCGCGCCGGAGAAATTGCGCTAGACGACTACATTGAAATATTGTCGGAATTTTTGCGTACGCGAAATTTATAAAAATTACTCTTTTAATTTTGACGTTAATTTCCTATGATGACGAGTCGGAACGACGGACGCTTAACTCAGCGGTAGAGTGCTACATTCACATTGTAGATGTCGCAGGTTCGATCCCTGCAGCGTCCACCAGAGCAAAAAAAGCGGGAAATTTAAGCGTTTCCTTGTAAATCCGAAAATACGTTTGTTTTAGATCCGATTTTTAGGAGAGCCTTGCTCCACTTGTCGGTTCTGGGATCTCCGAATATGAGGGCTTCATCGGAGTCTATGGGTATCCAGTAGCTTGCGGCTACTTCGTTTTCCAATTGTTCCGTATCCCAAATGCAGCATCCCATGCAGATTAATTTTTTTTCCGGTCCGATGGTGGAGGTGATTACTTTTATGATGTCTCCGTTAATTGTTAAAGCAATATGGCCGCTAACTATTGAGCTGTCGGAAGCCATATAATCGTCCGAATGAAGAATGAAACATCTGTTAATTTCGTGGGCTCCGCCAAAATGAACGTCGAGATTTTTTAAGCCTTGAGATTTTATTTTTAATGTTTTCAGTATGTTACACATATTGATATCGGGAACTAATTTGTTGATGACCACTCCCATAGCGCCCTCTTTATCATGGGAACACAAATAAATCATAGATCTATTAAGATATCCGTCCGGAATAGAAGGCGTTGAAAGTAATATCTTTCCCGTTAAATTTCTTATATCGTTATCTTTATTGCTCATGCGTATCTCTACACCTATAATAAGAAGATATAACATATGTATTAACTTTTTATTAAAATGAAAAAAATTGTTCAAAAAGTTGTATTGATTTTGCTTAGCGCATTGTTTTTTATGGATTCTGCCTGCGGACCATTTGTCAATGTAGGAATTGTCGCCGATTGTCGTCGAATAAGCGCCGAAACGTTCCGATGCGAGCTGATATTGTCGGTTTCCAAAGGATGGAAATTACCGAAAGCGCCTGATATTACCGTTCTTAAGTCCGAAAATTTGAAAAATTTTAAATACGACGGCAATTATGAGCGATTGAACGAAACGACCTACAAAACGAGTTTCACCATTGAAGCGGAAAAGGGAGAAATCGGCGAAAATAAATTGGAATTATCGATTGACTGTCCCGTCTGCGGCGATATTTGCACCATTGTTTCAAAGAACGTCCGATTGATTGTCGGCGACGAACGAACGCCATTTCAATCTTTATGGAAGCTGATATTATTCGCGCTGTTGGGACTTTTAGGCGGATTGACATTAAACGTTATGCCTTGCGTTCTTCCGGTGATTCTTATGAAATTAAAATCCATGAAGTCCCGAGAGGCGATTTGGGGATCGATTGCCGGAAATTATGCAAGTTTTTCTATTTTTTCAGCTTTTATAATATCCTTAAAGATCGCCGGCGAAACGGCGGGATGGGGTATGCATTTCCAGAATCCATATTTTTTAGAGGCTATAACATTTATTTTATTTGGTCTGACTTTATATTCGTTTGGGATAATTACTTGGTTTCCTGCAGTTCGTATGGGCGGCGAAAAGCGTCGGGCATTTTGGGGAAATTTCCTGTCGAGCATTGTGGCCTCGATTGTGGCCATTCCCTGTACGGCTCCTTTTTTAGGGACGGCGGCGACTTTCGCCATTCAGGGATCAATTCCGAATTTGTGTCTGATATTTTTCGCCATTGCCACTGGATTTTCGCTACCTTATTTTCTGTCGTTTTTTCTACCAATTGAAATTTTCAACAGATTCAGAGATTGCGGAGACGTCTTTAAAAAAGTCGTCAATTGCGGCGCGCTTATAACTTTTTTGTGGATTTTCTGGTTGCTGTCCAATTATTTTAGTCCGGTTGCGACGGCGTTGTATGCGCTGTCGTTTGCGGGGATGGCCTTTCTATTGTGGAGGCGGAGATATTTATGGGCGGCTATACTGTTGGGAATATGTTTTGTCGGCTGGCAATACAGAGATTTTGTGGTAAAAACCGAAGATTCCTATGAAGACGCAATTGCTCGACTGACGGCGGAATCCGCCAAAAATCAGGCGATTATTTTTAATATTACAGCCGATTGGTGCCTGACTTGCAAATACAATCATTACCGTGTGTTTGGCGACAAAAAAGTAATGGAATTCATGAAAAACAATCGCGTAAAATTCATCGAAGCCGATATGACCAAAAGAAACGACGTCCTAATGAAATTCATCAACGACCATAATAGAGTTGGGATTCCATTTACCATTATTTACGGCCCAAAGGCTCCCCATGGAATTCTGCTCAACGAAATTTTAACCGTCGACGCGGTGGCGGAGGCGATCAAAAAGGTAAAATAAAATATGCGTCGCCGCGACGATGGATATTATTAGCGTATTATGTTACTCTTGCGCAGTGATTAAGAAAAGAACTCATGAATTATTCTGATAAAAAGAAACGCCATGCGGAATTGTCCAATTTATTAAACGCCTACGCGAAACAGTATTATATTTTCGACGATCCCAGCGTGAGCGATTCCGAATACGATTTGATGTATAATGAACTTATGGAGATGGAAAAAGAATTTCCCGAGCTCAAATCGTCTACCAGTCCTTCCCAAAAAGTAGGAGCTAAAATTTCCAGGGATTTTAAGAAGATATCTCATTCTAGACCGATGTTATCGCTGGAAAATGCCTATAACGAAGACGATATAGCCAATTTTATTGATAGGGTAAAAAAACTCTCCTCTCTGGAAAACGTCGATTTGGTTTTGGAACCGAAACTCGACGGACTTTCGCTGTCGATTGTCTATGAAAATGGAAGGTTGGTTTCCGCTTCCACTAGAGGAGACGGCTTCGTCGGAGAAGACGTTACCCAGAATATTTTAACTGTCGGAAGCGTTCCCCAAAAGATTGAACATTCTCCCGCCAAAATGGACGTTCGCGGAGAAATAGTAATGATGAAGTCTGATTTTCAAGAGCTAAATAGGCAGCGGGAACAAAATGGAGAGAAACTTTTCGCCAATCCTCGGAATGCTGCGGCAGGCTCTCTTCGACAGCTGGATTCCCGAATTACCGCCTCCAGAAAATTAACGTTTTTCTCCTACGCCATCGTTTCCGACGAAGCTGATTTTATCTGTCAGATGGACGCGCTGGCCGCTTTGAAAAATTTTGGGTTTATCGTGTCCGATCGAGTTGCGCTCTGCAGGAATCAGTCAGAAGCGTTTGAATTCTATAGAAAAATCGAGGAAGAACGGGCTGAACTTGAATACGATATCGACGGAATAGTCTATAAGGTGAACGATTTATCCGTCCAGAAAAAAATCGGGGAATCAACGAAATTTCCGCGTCATTCCATTGCCTACAAATTTCCGGCAGAAAAAGCTCAGACCACCGTTTTAAATATCATTACTCAAGTTGGTAGAACCGGCAATATAACTCCGGTGGCGGAACTAAAGCCGGTTACGATCGGAGGAGTCGTGGTTTCGCGGGCGACTCTGCACAATAAAGACGAAGTTGAAAAGCGCGATATTCGAGTGGGGGACAGAGTGGTTTTGCAGCGCGCCGGCGACGTTATTCCGCAAATTTTATATCCAATTTTAACGGAGCGTCCCGCAAATTCCATTCCTTTTGAGTTTCCAATGACATGTCCCTACTGCGGATCTGCCCTCGCGAGAGAGGAAAACGAGGTGGCCGTCAAATGCGTTAACCTAAATTGCGAAGCTCAATTGGTGGAAAGACTGATACATTTTGCATCTAAGCCCGCATTTAATATAGATGGTTTGGGAGAGCAAAATATTAAATTTCTGTTCGAAAAAGGAGCCGTAAAAAGTCCCGTCGATCTCTTTTATATGGAGGATAGAAATAAAGAATTGCATTTGGAAGACTGGGACGGCTGGGGAAAGCAGTCGGTGGAAAATCTTTTCAAATCCATAAATGCCGCAAGACAAATATCGCTGGACAGATTCATATATTCGTTGGGAATTCCTCAAGTCGGTAGGGCGGCGTCCAAATTGATCGCAAATTTTTTTCGGACGTATATTAATTTCTTCAATTGTATAAAGAATAGGGAAGGGGCGCGACTGGGTGAAATTCGAGGCATAGGGCCTTCAATTGTGAACGATTTTAACGGATTTTTCTCCAATGAAAATAACTTAAATATTGTTCGGGAACTCTGCGGAGACGGCGTTTCCGGAGGCGTTGTGGAAATTTCCGAATCGAAAACTCCGGCGGCGGAGGTTTTTTCCGGACAATCCATAGTTTTTACCGGAAGTTTTGAAAAATTCTCCAGAGAGAAGGCTAAGGAATTGGCGGAGAAATTTGGCGGCCGCGCGACCTCTTCGGTTTCAGCTAAAACGTCTTTTGTGGTGGCGGGAGAAAACGCCGGACAAAAATTGGATCAGGCCAAAAAATTGGGCGTAAAAATTATTTCAGAAGATGATTTTTTAAAAATAATAGAGAAAATATAAAAAATTTTTACGATATTAACCTTTCATAAAAAATTTATGGTGCAAAATCTATTTAAGTAATGGGTTTTTATGTCATGAGTTTTTTAAGTAATGCGGCAAAACTAATTAGCAGACGAAAGAAAAGTCCAGAGGAAGAAGCGGCGAAGATATCTCTGTCGGATCCTAGTTTGGATCTGGACTTTTCTCTGCGAAATTATGCAAAAGAATCTTTTTCTGTGCTTATAGTCAGGCCTTTATCCGGATATGTGCTGAAACTTATGAGGATAACCTCTTTGTTGATTACGGGAATATCGGCTGGACTGATAGCGGCGGCGTTATGTTTTGCGATTGTTATGCAGTTTGGGTCGCTTGAAAATACAATTCTGTCTTCTTTTATACAGAGTAAATTTGAAAAACTCCTTCCGGAGTCTGATTTGTCCATGAAATCCGCGCTGTTAAGCTGGAATTCCAACGTTAAGGCAATGGAAATTGTGATAAATAAGATTAGAATAGACGATTTGTCTATGCCAAGAGTTTCCATTCTTCCCGACTACGCAGAATCGTTTAAACGGCAAAAACTCGTAATGAAAACCGTTTCAATTATGAATCCGAAGATCTGTTTAGGGGCGTCGGACGATTTCAAAAGCGTTTCTTTAAATCCAAATTTTGAAAAGGGAGGAACCAATAAAGCGCTTCTGGAGCCGCTGTCGACTTTTGGTAATTTTAAAAATTTACTGGAGGACGGCGTCATTTTGAAACTAGTAAATGCAGACGTCTCCGTTACTGAAAACGGCGTGGACTGGAAATTGAAAAATGTCTACTGCGAACATAAAATGGGAGAGAAATTTCCTAGAATTATAGACGGTACGCTTTATCATCTTCCTGAACAGGGGTATATGTCGAATATAAGTCTGTCTAAATCCGAAGTTGGAAATAAATCCGTCTACGACGTTAAATTAGAGTCTCTGAATCCATTATCCATAAGTTCGGCGTTTGCCAAGAGAAATATTCCAATAGATAGTAGAATATTCTTGGCCATCGATGGCTATAATCTGCCGGTTTCCGGTACGTTGAAATTGAATTTCGAGGGAACAAAATTTTTGGGCGGTAAATTTGATTTGGTCGGAGCGGAAGGATCCATAAGATTGCCGATTAAAAATACTTTGTCTCTAAATTTGGGCAAGAGAATCGACAGCGGAAGCGTTTCCGGAAGTTTTTCAGAAAATCATGCTCAGATCGATTCCATTAATATTTCCTATGGGGATTCTGGATTACAGCTGACGGGAATCAGCGTTCCCCTGAGCGAATTTAAGTTTTTGGACGTGGCCAACATAGACGGAACGTTAAGTCTTACGAATATTGGCGTTAATGAAATGGAGACGATTCTTCCGGAAAACATTTCTAGATCCGCAATTGCGACGTTTAAGAATTGTCTGCCAGGATTTAAATTGGAAGTCTTTAAAGTCGATCTTGATGGGGCGGTTGCATTTGGCAACAGAGCAAGCGGAGAAAAATTAAATGTCGGTCAAGGAATTTTCAAAATAAAGGGAGCAAAAATTCCAATCGGCGAGCATTTCGTCACCAATGTGGACGCCATAGGCACCATCTCCGACGACGGATTAGATATAAGATTGACGAATGCGTTTTTTAACAAAACTAGAATAAATAACGGCATGTTTTTCGTTTCCAATCAAGATAATTCCTGGATAGGAAGAGTAAATGCCAGCGTTCCATTGGGCGATATTTCTTCCTATGTTCGCGATATTTCTCCGAGATTGGCCTCTTTACCTCTTGATAAAATACAAATAAGAGGTCTGGCCAATCTAGATATGAAATTGGTGCGCGTGGAGGGCGATAGAAAATTGAGAGATCTTCCTTTTAGAATCGTAGAGGGAGAAGGCGTAATTAAATCCAACGACAATGCTAGGGAATTGAGACTTTCTTGGAACAATGAAAGATTATCGCTCCAGGGAGACGTAAACGCCGGAAGTAACAAAATTAAACTGAATATAGACGAGAATCTTGTACAAAATAGCGGAAAAGGAGAGTTCCAATTCGTCGCTAATTCAGAGTTTTTAAATTCGTTCATCCCTAAAATTGGCAAAATGTGCGGCGGAAACTATCATTTAAAAATCAATTCCTCGTGGAAAGACAGACAGAACGAATACGACGTCAATATGAATCTTAAGGACGCGGCGGTGTTCATTCCGATAATTGGGGACGTCAAAACCAAAAATGACGACGGATATTTTAAGGCTCATATTGAGAATAACAACGGCAATTATGAGATTTCTAATATGTCTTTTGTCTCCAAAGATAATAAAATTAGCGGAAAAATGACGCTGGATAAAAATTGTAATTTGTTGAAATGCTCGTTTGACGAGTTTGAAGTTAATGGAAGCTCCGTCAAGATAAATATTATGAAAGAAAAAAACAATATATTATTTTCCGCCGTTGGAAAACGTCTAGACGCCCGCAAAATTTTTTCCGTATCCGATTACGTCGACAAAGATACGGCGATATCGGCCTATATAAATCTAAAAGAAATGGATTTTTCCGATATGCATAAGATCAGGAACGCCAAAGGTAGTCTTGAGATCCTAAACGGAAAAATTATTGGAGGAGCATGCTATGCCGTGATCGGAGTCGACACAACGTTGGCCTTGACCGCTAAAGATATTGACGGCGCTAACGACGTGCTATTGTCGCTATCCGCTTCCAATGCCGGCGAATTCCTCAAGTATCTTAAGATTACCGATACCGTAAGCGGAGGAACAATTAATTTTGTGACAAAATCGACCAAAAATGCAAGTAAATCGTTCTCTGGAGCGGTTGAAATAAACGATTTCATTGTGAAAAACAACAGTCAGCTAACGAAATTGATATCTCTGTCGTCAACTAATTGGCTTCCGAACTCTGATAATCTGTCGGTTGGCTTTAACTTCTGCTTTGGGAACTTTACAATTGCCGAAAATAAGATAGTCATAGAAAATGGAAAAGCCATCAGTCCTACGATAGGAATATCCTACAATGGATCATACGATCGGGTAAATGATATCTTTGATATTTACGGAATAGCGTTGCCTACTTCTTCAATTTTGAATAATCAAAATGCAAACGGAACGCCGGTCGCCAATTATCAGATATCCGGATCTCTTGGAATGCCAATAATTTCCGTTAAGCCTCTGAAATTTATAAGTAATAGCGCTCTGGATGAAATATTTGGCAATATGCTTCCCATAATGCCGTCCATCGGAGAAGAAAGCGTCGTCGCAAGCAATGGCGGCCGCATTAACGACAACATCGCTCCTCCGGAGAAGGCAACGGATCCGTTCTCTCAAGGAGCTTTTGATAAAAAAGCCGACGATAGAATAGTCGAAGATAAGAAAGAGGAAGATACAATACTACCTAGAAGACCAAATCTTCGTAAACGTAGCGTGGATAATAAATTTGGAATAAGAATAGTACGCGGAGTAAAATCCGGCGATTAATTATAAAAATGACGGCCGTTAATTGTCGTAACGTTTATTTTACGTGAATAGGTATGTGATATCGAAATATTTCAACAGATTTACTCCATGGCGGTCTATGCTCATATTAAGCTGCCACATTTTTACTCCGGCTTCTACGGATTTACAAACCGTTTCGCGGATAACTTTACTTTTTTCAGTTGGTTTTGGAACAATAAACGTTGGAGCGTCATACATGAAGCACAACAGCAACGCCGCATTTTCTTTGTTTTTTAATATGTTTCCCATGTCGGCGACGTGTCTTATGAAGCGTTCGAAATAGGAGGCGCTTCTCTCGGGAATTGGAGCGTTGGAAACGGCGCAGGGCAGATACATCAGCGGCATTTTTACTTCGATGTAGGCGTTTTCCAGCTTAAAATCCAGTTTGGAATTTTCAATTTTTTGTTCCCGCAGGATTTTATGACCATTTTTTGCGATTCCTTCGAGTAGTCCGTTTTTAAAAAAGCGCTCCACGTATCTATTGACGGCGTTTTGATTTATGCCAACCCAGGATCTGGCGTCGTCCACCGAAATTGCTTCCACGGTGTAGGCGGTTTTTCTTTTTTCATCCGACGACTTGGACAGAAGACACGGTAATCCGTCCATCGAAATATTGCCGATTTTACCGGTGCTTGGACAATGGCTCTTAAAGGTTTCTCCGTCTTTTTCCACATTCATTATGAAGCGATTGGGGCGCGAAATAATTTTACCCGTTTCCAGAGGCGACGCAAATTTATACATTTGAAGTTCTCCCTATCTGCGAACAATAAATTTATTTTTTCGCATATTTGGGTATTGTTCAATATTTAAAAAATATTATGCGAAAATAAGTCGCTTTTCGACGAGATTAACAATTTTATCATTTTTGTATGATATTTCTAGGTAAGAAAATGGAGTAAAAAATGACGAAAAAAGCGGCTGAGAACCGATTAATCTCTTTGAAAAGACTGTTTTTTTGTTTATCCGTTGGGGTATGTTTGGGAATTCTAGTTTTATTGGCCGTCTGCACATTTGATTTCATTGAATCGTTCAACTTATCCCGCCACATACGGAATGAACATAGAGTCTTAAACGTACTGAAACTAATAGCTCCGAAGGAAGCGGTTGGGATAGGTCTTGTTAGATTGGGTTTTGATAGGGACGGCGGCTACGTCATGCTAAATGAATTTCCTAAGGACTCCGTTGCCTATAGCTTTGGAGTAGGGGACAACGTTTCATGGGACGCGGACGTCGCCAAGAGAAATATAGACGTCTATATGTACGATCATACGATAGACGCGCCGCCCTATGACGATGAACATTTTCATTTTTTTCGAATTGGCGTTTGTGGAAAAAATAACGGCGATAAAAATTTAAAAACTTTTGATCAACTATTGAAAATAAACGGCCATGAGAATAGAAAGAACATAATTCTAAAAATGGACGTCGAAGGCGCCGAATGGGAATCTCTTGCCGACGCGTCGCCGGAAACGATGGAACGATGCAATCAGATTATAGTGGAATTCCACGATTTAAATCAGGTAATTTATGATGAAAAATATAAGATTATTTGCGATCTCTTGCGGAAAATAAATAAAACCCATCAATCCGTTCATTTACATTCCTGCAACTATGCTCCCTATGAAGTGATAGACGGAGAACCGATACCCCATGTGATGGAAGTAACCTACGCGCGCAGGAGCAATCACAAATTTACAAAAAGTTACAAATGTTATCCGGTGGAAAATCTGGACAAACCCAATCATCCGCTTCGTCCGGATTATTTTTTGGGATTTTGCGGAATGCTTGACGGGGAATAATTTTTCAATTAAACGAAATAAGTTGCGACCTTAGGCCTGCGAATTTTTCAGATACATAAAGATATTTGAGAATACTATTGATAGTTTTTACCGCATCTGATATCTAGATGATTACTGCGGTCGTGGCGGAATTGGTAGACGCTTAGCGTTGAGGTCGCTATGGGGGAAACCCCGTGGAAGTTCAAGTCTTCTCGACCGCACCAACATAATTTATAAAAGGGTTATCAATATGAGGGCTTTAATTATATTGCCGGCGCGCGTTGCGTCAACTCGATTGACCAGAAAAATGTTAGCGGACATAGGCGGAAAACCGTTGATTGTGAGGACGCTTGAAAGCGCGACAGCGGCGGCTGTTGGAGACGTGATAGTTGCTTGCGACGGTCCGGAAATCGCCGACGTCGTGCAAAATTCAGGAGGAAAAGCGGTCCTGACCGATCCAAATTTGCCGTCCGGAACGGATAGAGTTTTTGCGGCTTGGGCCCAGTACGATCCCGATGAAAAATACGAGTTCATAATTAATCTGCAAGGGGATTTGCCGTTTATTTCTCCGGAACTTATTCGCGCGGCGGATAAAGTTATAAAAGAAGGCAAATACGATATTTCAACCGTGGCGACGCCCATAAAAGACGATTCCTACCTAATTGACAGCGTTGTGAAGCCGATCATTGCATTTACGTCGCCCGAAAACGGAAAGGCGTTGTATTTTAGTCGCGCGGCCATTCCTTTTGGAGGGCCCTACTATCATCATGTGGGAATATACGGTTTTCGCTCCGCCGGATTGCGAAAATTTGTAAATCTTCCTCAAAGTCCTCTAGAAAAAAGAGAAAAACTTGAGCAGCTTCGGGCCGTGGAAAACGGCATGACCATTGGAATTGCCGTCGTCGATCAGGATCCTCCCATAAGCGTGGATACGGCGGACGATTTAGCCAGAGCGCGGGAGTATTTCAGCTCTTCGATCGGAAGATAGCCATACAAACATGATTCCCTTTTTTTTACAACTCTAAAAATTGTTTTCTCCATTTTTTAAAATTGCGTTCAATTGCGAGAGGATTTTGCGCATGCAGGCAACCCTGGCTATCAGTCCGCTTTTAATGGTTAGTTCCTAAAGTTATTATGGACGGATAATCTTCATGATCCGGCGCTAAAATTGAAGTCCGCAGATCGTAATTACTTTTTCTCCGTAGCGTTTTTTTATGGAAAATAATTTTTCTGGAAAGCTATAACCAATCCATTTTTTTACGTAATTGTAGTTTTTATGTTTGAGAGCGCAAATAATGGCGTTGTTTGTGGCAATGTCGATTTTCGACCAAATATCGTTTGCCGTTTCCATTGATTTTTGCAAATCGTTTGTGTTCGCGCATACTATTCCAAGACAATGTTCAAAAAAATTTACAAAAGACGCCTGATACTTTTGTTGTAGACCGCGTTTTTTCATGTATTCAAATATTTCTAGGCAAACAAAAAGATGATCCGTTACTTTCAAAGATTTTGATTTTGTCTCGCCCATGGTTGAATTTTTTCTAATTCTGTAGTTATAGAGTTTTTTCTCCAAAAAATAGACGTTTTTTGCGCGCGTCATGTATTTCCAATGGTAGGAATTGTCTTCATAAAGCAGTCCTTCTGGAAATGATATTTCATACTGGTCGATAATATCTTTACGATAGATTTTATTCCATACGGTAACAGGACAGTTAAG
>JAISMI010000009.1 GCA_031276835.1 Holosporaceae bacterium
TAAAAGCATGTCGGAAATTATATATCTTAAAGATATTCTGCTGGCGAAAGCCGCTGTAAAAAAAGAAAAAAAGACGACTGCGCGTCGTCCTAAGTTAAAGCCGTTTAAGTACGAAAAGGTTATGAAGTCTTTCTTGGTTGAAAAAGGAAAAAAAGAAGATTATAAATAACGGAACTTTGGACGGGTCTTTTATTTTTTTTGCTGTCCTAGATAAGCGTTAAAAACCTGCATTAACTTATTGAAAGAGCTGCATTTTCATAACAGCGAGTTTTTTAACATTAAACCTCCATTCACACCCCTTCAAATATAGATGAAAATGTGCTTTTGGAATACCATTAAATTTCCTAAGACGTCTTTTCGCTTGATTCCGAAAATTCTCTATCCAATTGATATAGTTATGTTTATCTCCAAATAACTTAGAGTGATTGATCCTGCAATGTTTGAATCCTAACACATCTAATAGGTCATATACTTCATAGCAATCGGTATAAACTGTACTAATTTAGATTTGATCTGACAGTTGATATATATGGGCATGGTTGCATGGCGCAATTATGCGTTATTTAAAAATAAACTGGAGATTAGGAATGATGTTAGCAGAAAAGATAATAAAGCCGAAGCTTGGCTTGCTGGAACTTGCGAAGCAGTTGGGCAACGTATCGTCCGCCTGTCGGACGCTTGGCTAATCGAGAGACGGCTACCACAGGTTTAAGGAACTGTACGACAACGTCGGTCCGGAAGCTCTAATGGAAATCAGCCGTCGGAAGCCTATTCTGAAGAATCGCGTGGCCGACCACATAGAGAAAGCGGTGGTGGATATAGCGCTGGAATATCCGGCGTTTGGTCAAGTTAGGGCGTCAAACGAGCTTCGGAAGAACAGGATTATGGTATCGGCGGGAGGTATTCGGAGCGTTTGGAAACGAAATGGCCTGAACACTCTGGATAATAGGCTGAAATCCCTGGAGGATAAAGTCGCGGAAAAGGGAATTATTCTGACGGAAGCGCAATTGAAGGAACTCGAGAAGCAGAAATCGAAAGGCGTCCAGCCCCTGTTTTTTGTACCAAGTTATGGTTCGTAATTTACAACAGAATGAAAGATTCAGGAGCCATGTAATTCAGTGAAGAATGCGGTCTAATTTTATTATAATCCCGTCGAAATTTTTAGTCATAGCTCTAGCCTCGGCCAATGTGTAAAACACTTCGCGATTCAGGAGTTCGTCTCGCAAAGTTCCGTTAAATCTTTCAATAAATCCATTTTCGCTCCGCGATCTTCGATTACTCGACAACGCCTCGTTGAGAATGAGTTTATCCAATGTCAGATCAGCAACTGCCTTCTTCAATCGGCCACTTTCTTCTTTCAACTTCTTCAATTCCTTAGCCTGCGATACACGTCCAACCGTATTCTCGACGCCACTTGTAGTAGGTATGATCCGATATCCCACATTCTTTGCAGGACAGCAAAACAGTTTTGCCTTGATTTGCCAGTATCTCCACCTTCATCAATAGCAATACTATATCATTGACTTTCTTACTTTTTCCATAATTATACTCCAATCTTAACCTGGCAATTATAACTAAATCACTAACTCCAAACTGGTAAAATTATACGGAGGCAGGACATGATTTTTGAAATTAGAAATTTGGACCGCTAATCTCGACAATTTCATGTGTCGCAAACTTGAAAATCAAATATTCTTTTGAGAAAAATCTGTATTTATAAGGCGCGGGTCCGGAAACGCGTTATATGTTTACTCCCAGCTCCAAGGTCGCTAAGATAATTAGACGATTTATATCTTTCCGAGTTTGTTTCAATATCTCTGAAACGCAATATTCCGCGAGGAAAGATGTAGGCGGGAAGGAACATACTTCATGAATAAGCGTTATTATTAAAAATCTTGAAGTTGTATTCATAATTCATGTCAACGACTTTATCTAACGCGTCCAACGCGGCTTTTATGTTTGGATCTTGAGGATCGACGCTATTGCTTGCGTCGTCTTCGCCGGCTGATAACTCTTGAAATTCGTTCTCGATCGCCTGTCTTTCTAGCGTTCCCAATGGACGACAAGCGTCTAGGAAATCTTTAAATACTTTTTTACATTGCCTTTTTTCCTCGTTGCTTGTCATATTATTCATAATTTGGTTATACAGATCCTGCAACTCAACTATGGCGTTCGATTTTATATCATTTATGTTTTTAAAGATTCTCAATAATTGGGCCAATTGCCTTTCTTTCATGGCCATATATGCTGTATTAATTCCCGATTTGCTGTCCGCTAAACCCAACTTAAAAGCGTTACTTTTGGAGATTATATCATGCAGCGTATCAGATCCGGTTCTGACGAGCATTTTTCCGAACGTGCTTGCGCGTTTTAAACTCACCGGCAGACTTGCGGGCGTAGATATTCCCTTGTTAAGGGTCTTTAACATTTTCACATAATCCAAAACCCATCTGCCCGTTGGATTTTCTATGACTTTTTTAAATCCTGGTAGCGGTAAAATCTCCGAATAATCCTCCGTTGGAGGTACATATCGGAAAACGATATCGAATTCAGTCGCTCCGTAGGCTTCAATTTTTGTCTGAGCTCCAAATGTTATCGAGGAACCGGCGCCCAGCGCTCCCGCTCCTAATCTTTCAGATATGGACGCGTCGTCGCTTCTCATACTATTCGTTGTCGAGTCGACGCCAATTGGCGACGTTTCAATTCCCGCTGATGCAGACATACTATTGGCCCTTAACTCCTCGTCGGAGATATCGTTTTCTAATTTTGCCCGAATTACTTTTTCTGCAGCGTATTTGGCGGTAATTTCTTTTTCTTCGTCTGAAATTTTATACTCTTTAATGGCATTTTGCGCCGCTTTCTCCGCTACTTTTTGATAAAAATCAATACGTTGAGGGTCGGATTTTATTTTTTTCTGCATATTTTTAAATTTATCTATTTCCTTTTGGGCTGCGGCTTCCGCTTTGGTCGTCATGGAACTGCTGGCCATACTTTGGGCGACGTCTCTTAGGTCGTCGACGCCAACTTCAAGTTTGGCTTTACTGGAAACCTTCGATAAAATTTCAAACAACTTATCTCCCACAATAAACATACCAACTGTTCCGTCGGCGGCGAGAGGAAGGGAAAATTTCAACGATACATATTTGCCATTTTCTTCTTTAAACGGACTTCCTTCTATAATTTTTTTCTCCAAGGACGCTACGGTCGTGCCAATAGCGGGAAAATATAAATTTAAAGTCGCTTTTAACTCTTCGGTTGTCGCTTTGGCGCACGAGCTACTAACTTCTTTTTCTCCGTAACCAAAAAAGTTTCTCATTCCCGATTTATTTTTAGAAAATTCACTCAATTTTGAAAGGTTATCCAATACAATATATATTTGCCTAAATGTGTGATCATTTAGGCCGTGTATATCTTTTTCCTTTAACTTTGCCGCCGTAACTATGCCGGCTTTAAGAACGCCGTTACGTCCGTAACTACCTAATTTCTTCGTAGGAGATATAAGTTTTTCGTATTCATGTTTTTTATCTTCAAGCTTTTTTTTCTCTTTTTTATCGTTAGTATTCGCCAGTTCGATAAGAACTCCGACATACGCCGTTAGCAATCCCTTTTGAATATTAGGTTCGGGAACGCTTGACGAAAGATCAAAATCGGATCCCAAAATTTTTACGAGATTATCGGCGGTTAGTCCGCCGGCTACGGAACAATCTTCATTTATCAAAGACATTACCGACGACTCTCGGGAATAAATTTTTGATCCTTTAGACGCTTTTAGATCTATGCCTGCGCTCATGAGATAGGCTGAAAGTTCTCCGTAGGCGTTGAAGAACGCTTTTGTTTCTTCCGACTTATCCGTAGGCTGAGATTTAGTAATATCGACCCAACTGAAAACCGCGTCGTTTGGGACGGTTTTAAATATTTTTGCTAATCCTTCTATTTCCTCCATAAGAACTATTAATTCTTTTTCTTTTTTTTGCATACTTTGTCTATTAGAGGCTGCTCCTTTAAGTTCGGGCGCCAGTCTTTGTTTGGATAATTTGTTGGATTTACCATATGAATCCAGTACCTGTTCCAAAGAATAAAAAATCTCTGTCGACACTTGCTCGACGCCTCCCGCGGCGATGAGTTTTCCGAATCCAAAATTGAATGAAAGACCTCCTCTTTTCTCTTTTGATTTGGAGACGGTGTACAGCGAAGTTTCCGTACCTCCGAAATTTTCGGAGACGGACGTTCCGACGTCGACCGTAAGCGTCGGTATTGGAGTTGGAATATGTATTGCTATTCCTTGAGATATACTTCCGCTTGTATTTTGCAAATTTTCTTCTAAAGCCGTTCTTATTTTAGAAAGTAATTTTTCCGTAGTATAGCGTATCCACACCAGATCGACGGCTTTTTTAGCGGCTTTTAGGTATCTCAGGAAAAGGTGTTTTTCGTGAAATATACGGCATTTTTCAGCGATTTCTAAGGTTTCGGGGAATTTTTTCATCACGTAGGCGTACGCCTGAGAAAAATCGCTATTTTCAAAATCCGTTTGGGAAAAGTTCGCCAATTCTTTTATCGCGTCTCTCAATAGTACTATTGATTTGCGTACGGATTGATTTTTAGCCAATTGCCTTGGCAATTTAAAATTTTCGTCGTAATTATTTTCATCCAGCGCATAATCGAAAATTGACGATAGAATAATTGGCAGATTTTTTCCGTCGAATAAATCTATAATTATAATATCGGGGTCTCTTTCGGCGGTTTTCGATTTTATAACGATCGACTTCGACGACAGCTCCTCTAAGGCGGCTTTATTTCGGGACTCATAATCTACGTGTCGCAATCTGGGTTTTTTTTCAGAATAAGAGGTCTCTTCTTTGGAGTCGGTATAATTTTGCAAACGAGAATGCGTTTGACTCGTCGTGCTTGCAATGACGTACGAATGAAAAAAGAGAGAAAGCGCCAATAAATTAAAAACATTCTTTTTCATAGAATCTCCTTGTCCTAAAGACTGTTCCCAAACGATTTAATTAAGGCGGAACGCATCTTTTTACTTCTAAATTTTATCTTATATTTATTAAAACGACGTTAACAAATCTGAATTATCGACAAATTATGGGTTTAGGTTCCGTACCTTCGCCGTTGATTTTTAAAGAAATTCCGGAACGCGGAAAATAGTTCGATTATATGATATTTCAGGCTGTTTGCCGGTCTAGAGCGAAGCGCGTCTCGGATTTTCTTTTTATCTCGGAAGAAGTTTTTAGAAATTAACAAAAAATTAAATAAAATATCCAATAATATGGGAATGAGAAAGAGTTGTGTTAGTTTTAAGTTAAATATCGCGTCCGACGCCGCAGGCGACAATTCTGTCCGTCGCGCAGACGCAAGAGGGGGAATTTTTCTGATTTTGGAGGTGTTTTGCCGCCATTTTTCAAAAAAATTTCCTCAAAATTTGATCGACAAAATCAAATTTTCGTCCAAGAATAAGCGGCGTCGAGATTCGGAGTCTCCGACCGCGGACGAAAATTTTCCGTCTGGCCAGGATCAAAAAGCGGGATCCGGCCTAATACCGGCCAAAGCGTCGACCAAAGCCGCTTCGACCAAAATTGCGAAAGCCGAAATTGCCTTTACCAGAGGCGCGAAGGCCAAAGCCGCGTCGACCAAGATCGCGGGATCCGTTGTCGCGCCGATCGGAGTTGCGTTTTCTAAAGCGGCGGCGTCGACCAAAATTGCGAAAGCCGGAATTGCCTCTACCAGAGGCGCGAAGGCTGTGATCTCGGACGGCGGCGGGCTGATCGGTTACGTCGACAACCTCAAATTCTGGTTTGGAGCGAAACGAACGATTCGACGACGCCTTGGTTGCGGCGGATACGTCATGATATTGATGTGCGTGCTGGTACCGGTGTTATTGCTGGGAGTGAAATTATCGGTGGATCAAACGAGTTTAAAGCAATCTCAACTGTACAAGGGAGCGGGGCAGCCGTCCAAGTATTGCGCACGGGAAGCGGCGTTGGCGGCGGCGCAGAAATACAATCCAGGGTTGACATTAAAGCAGCAGAAGGAGTATTTACTGACTTTAGCGGACGACGTTTACAACAGTTATCCGGTCAGCTACAATTCGGTGATTCAGAGGGCGATTCCTGGGCTGGACGTCCAGAAATACAAATGGGTACCTAAGGGAAGATACAGTCCGTTGCAGGCCGTGAGCAACGGCGTTTCCTCTCCGGAGGTCCGCGTTGTGGAGTACATAGATGCAACCGGAGATTGTTATCGCGTCAAACCCTACGTCAATACCGGAAATGTTTTGCCGATATTTCAGTGTTACGACGCCGTTTATAAAATGCCCAAGAGTCCGTATTTTACGACGGAGGACGTCTGCAAGGACGTATGCTACGCCTATAGCGGGCCTTTTCCCCATTTCACAATTCGGAGCGAAAATCTGGACAATTTCAAGAGCGTCTCCTACCTCTCTCAAACGGCGTCGGAGGATACGCCGATTGCGGGTACGGCGGAAACAAAATACCGCAAACGAAAAAATCCAAACGACGACAAAGTGCAGATTTCCATCGAAAACGATAAGATTAAAGTACAGACGGACTTGGACGTCGGTTTTGCAATTCCGGCGGTTTGCAACGTGGATATGGTTTTGGCGATTCCGGTCAACGGAGCGGCCTCCAACGTCTCTAATCTGGACGTCAATTCGGTAACCGTCGACGTCTGTTATAAGAGCGACTCCACAACGCCGACGGCGGACGGTAAAAAGACGCCCATTTACGAGATTTCCCAGGCGTTGCGAACGTTTCTGAAGGAAAATTTTCTATTTACGCGGGGCGCGAACGTTGGATTAATCCCCTATTCGGGCAATTGCTCCATACCGCTAAGTCGCCTCGCCTGGACTGAACGGCCGAAGATATTTGTGTTTGATTATTATTTATCCAATCAGAATAGCTATCCGCCCTATTTGCGCGGAGCGTTTCTGTATAGCACTTTGTACAAATCGCTGTACGACCTCACGACGTCGGGGGATCACTGGGGAGCTGGCGCCTATTCCATTACGAATCTCATGTGTCGAACGGGGAGATTTACGACGGAATCGAGCTACGGCAACAACATATTGTGCTACGGCGATCTGCTATCGACGGCGGATCCGTCCCAGGCGGCTTCCGGCGACTACTCGCCCAAGTACCGGAGAAAACCGTGCGCCAATTGCTACTTGGGATACGCGAATTTACTGAGCATGCAGATCGAAAAAGACCTGATCAGCGGTTGGGGGTTCCATCCGAACCCGTTTCACATCGTGGAGTTGCAGGCGGACGTAATGAGGATCTGCGATCTGCTGAATTTATTCTATCCGATATCTTTAATCACTAACAAATGCTCGAATTTCATATTCATAGCGGCGGAATGGGCGAACAATTTATTTCAGAGCTGGTCTAACGATCCCGTTTGTTCGGCCGTCAACACGGCGGGGGAGTCGCCTGCAACAACCTACGGTCGGTTATCTCGGCCATCTAAAACAACTGCAGGTAGAAAAAAGGCGGTGATATTAGTGGCGAATAAGCCGGATTGGTTTGAGCCGCAAGAGCTGACGTATCTGGGCTTTAACAACGATTTTTCAGAGCTTCCCATGATGGAAAGCGATTGTATTCGGTTTGATATCAACTATTCGGATACCTCCAGGAAATTCTACGACGGTTCCGCCTACGACGGAACCATCGCCGGCCCGAAAAAGATTCTAAAATATACAACCCAAAGTGGTACGGTTTCCCGCAACGCCTCCTCAGGATACTATGAAACCTCGGGAAGCTCCGCCGTTACCGGCCGCCTCTCCTTTCCTAGAAAATACCTTCTTAAAGTTGTAGTAGAACC
>JAISMI010000021.1 GCA_031276835.1 Holosporaceae bacterium
TAAGCTTGGAATTTGTGCCTGATAGAGATTCCGACGGAGCCGCCTCCGACGTCAGAGATAGACTTTCATTGGCAAGAAATCATTTGCCCCACGGTAATCCGGAGCCGATAATCAGAAAAGGCAATTCCGATGCGGATGCGGGAATTTACATAGGTTTCACCAGCGACCGCCATTCTATCGACGATCTAAGGGATTATACGGAAAAATATGTGAAGTCAAAATTTGAAGTTTTATCCGGAGTGGGGCATGTTAATCTTTCCGGAGGAAACGTAAAAAGCGTTAGAGTATTTATTGACCCGCAAAAACTCGCCTCCTACGGATATACGCCAACCGATGTGGTGGAGGCGATAGGTTTGCAGCATATTCTTAGACCTTGCGGACGTCTAATAAGCAAAGATAGAGAATATATGCTGGTGGCTAACGGAGAACTCTCCAAGCCGGAAGAGTTCGACGAAGTAGTTCTTCCGTCGAACGGAAAAGACAAAATCGTTAGAATAAAAAATGTTGGAAAATCTAGGCTGATTTCCGACGATATCCGTTCCGGAGCATGGTTTAACGGTAAAGAATGCGTCACTCTGACAATAACTAAGCAGGCGACGGCCAATCCAATTGATTTGAGCGTTGCAGTACAAAAAGCAATGCCGGAAATAATCGAAATGCTGCCTACCGGAGTGAAGGCCGTCGTCGCAATGGACGAAGCGAAAGACATTAAGGCCTCGATGTATAACGTTTATAGGGCGATTTTTGAAGCTACATTCCTGGTTATTTTAGTTGTTTTCTTATTTTTATGGTCGTTTAGGGCTACTATAATTCCAATAGTTACGATTCCAGTGTCGCGGTTGGGAACAATGACGCTTTTATTTGCCTTTAATTTTTCGATTAATACGTTTACGCTTTTGGCCATGGTTTTGGCCGTCGGTTTGGTGGTGGACGACGCCATAGTCGTGTTGGAAAATATTCACAGACATATGGAAGCCGGACTTTCAAAATTCGAGGCGGCGATAGTTGGCTCTAGAGAGATATTTTTTTCCATTGTGGCCATGACGTTGACGTTGGCCATCGCCTATATTCCAATAGCTCTGACTCCTGGAGAAATGGGACGCTGTTTTAGAGAATTTGCATTGACCCTTGCCGGAGCGGTTTTAATTTCCGGATTTGTCGCTCTTACGCTGTCTCCAATGATGTGCTCAAAGCTATTGAGTGCGGAAAGAAAGAAAAAATCCAGCGGTCTATGGGAAAAGGCGTCTCTTCGCCAGGAACATATTCTGAAGACAATGGAATCGAAATATTTAAGCATGTTGAGCGTCGCGCTCGATAAGAAATTACTGATTTTGGGAATTGGCGCGGTAGCGGCCGCTATTGGTATAATTACGGCAAGTGTTCTAAAGTCTGAAAGTCGGCCGCTAGAGGATACCGGAATAGTCGGGATAATCGGTTATGGTCCCAATAGCGCCAGCTATACTTTTATGGAAGATACCGCCAAGAAAGTCGACGCCGTTTTAGCCAAAACTCCATTTTTAAGCAACAGATGGATCACCGCCGATACCAGCAAGATAGACGGATTCGTGCAATTGGTAGATTGGCGGGATAGAAACCTTTCCTCCAGGGAGGTAGCCGATAAAATTCAACCGCTTTTGAGAGACGTTACCGGCGTTTCATGCTCCGCATCCGCCGGACATGGTAGCGGCGACAAAGACAGCGTGAATTTTATTCTACAAACAAATCAAAGTTACGAGTATTTAGAAAAATATGGTCGCGCATTTTTGTGGTATTTACAGTCCCATTATAATGGATTTCGCGGTTCGTTCACCACGTCTTTGGTTCCTCCGCAACAGGAATATGTGATCGACATAGACAGGGACAAGGCGGCCTCTTTGGGAGTTTCAGTGGCCGATATTGTGAATACCATAGAGTGTTTCGTAAGAGGAAAAAAAGCGGCCAATGTGCAAAGGGAAGCCAAAAGAGATGAATTATTTGTTCAGGCGGAGGTAAAATTGCGTCGCTCGCCGGAAGATCTTTCCCAAATGTTGGTAAAATCTAGGTTGCTAACTCGGGATAACGATCCCAAAATGGTATCCATATCTGATTTGATTTCCATAAGAGAGCGTCAATCTCCAGTTGGGTTAAATCACCACAATCAAATGCTATCTGCGGTGGCTACCGGCGAAATAGCCGAAGGATATAGTTTGGGAAACATAGTAAAAGATCTCGTTCAATTAAAGGAAAAACATCTTCCCGATACGATGCAGTTAACTTTCTCCGGAACAACCAAAAAGTATTTGGAAGAAAGCGAGCAAATCATAATGGTGTTTGTTTTAGCTTTGATTTTTGTATTTTTGGTTCTAGCGGCTCAATTTGAAAGTTTCATTGATCCATTTGTAATTATGCTGAGCGTTCCGTTTTCTATTACCGGCGCTTTGGTTACTTTGCAATTGATTCCCAATGGAAGTCTAAATATCTATTCCAAAGTTGGTATGGTGACGTTGATTGGATTAATAACAAAGCATGGTATTTTGATCGTCGATTTCGCCAATAACATGGCGGAGCAGGGGAAAAGCGTACTAGAATCCATAAAACAGGCGGCGTTTCTGCGTCTACGTCCAATTCTAATGACGACATTTGCGATGGTTATTGGCGCCGTTCCGCTGGCGTTGGCCGTCGGAGCCGGAGCTGCGGCAAGACGGCAGATTGGATGGGTTATCGTGGGCGGAATGTCGTTTGGAACGATGTTTACGCTGTTCATCGTACCGATAATTTACATGATTCTATCAAGGTTTAGGCAGAAAAATAGCTCGGAAAATCAAATCTCCAAGCTATAATTTGCATATGTTTATGGAATTTTCGGAAAAACTGTTCAGAACGACTATGTTGTCTCCGATAGCGGCGAATTTATACTCTAAAGCGATGGATTTTGCCACTTTGCACATCTGCTCGATTTCTAATTCTCTTCTGTTAACCATCGCGTAGACGCCGTTGCATAATCCTGATCTGCTAGCCAGCGCAAATGAATCCGTGACAAGAATTATCGGAACTAAGGGGCGTATTCTTGAACATCTAATAACGACGCCGAGAGAATCGGCGAATAACACTATTGCGCTTGCGCAGGAAAATTCCGCCGCGTTATTAGCCGCCGAACAAATGGCGTCTACTACGGTTTTATGGGGCATTATCGATTCATTTTCCATATGTTTTATATGCGACGAACTGGATTCCGTTTCTCCTATGAAATTACATAGAGTTTCAATCGCTTTTAACGAATTTTTTTCAGTTGCAAAGTTATTCGGCAGCATAATTGCGTCTGCTCCCAGATAAATATCGCTCCTGATATTTGAGATTTCAGTTTTTGTGGGAATCGGATGAGAAAGCGTGGATTCCAGCGTCCAAGGGCAAATAATAACCGGCCGTCCCAATCTACGACAGGCGTTTACGACGTCTTTCTGGACGTTAGCCAGATTTTTATCTTTTACGCCGGAGATTAAAACGGCGTCGGAAACCATGATTATCGGCTCATAGACGTTAATTGTTTCGGATAGATTCAATTGGGATATGAGACCAACTTTGCCGTTGATTAGGCTCTTGATTTTTCTTACTTCTTCCATATCGTTTACCGGAGGCAAAACGATCCAATCGATTTCGAGATCAGTAATGAATTTTAGGTCTTTTGAAGTTTTTTGGGCTAAGTCTGACGCGGGTAGGTCCGCTAAAATAGAGAGAAATTTGCGCCGCCTGCGTCCTATCGCACGAATAATCTCGGGGGCTTTAGCCTGATCTAGGCTGGAATTATTGAAAACGTTTAATCGAAATGCGGTTACTCCATTCGCGCATAATTTGTCCAAATTTTCTACGCTACAGGCGGAAGGATCGACGGCCGCTATTACTTTTGTTTTGAAATTATGCTTCATATTTTAATCTCCGCCATGAAAAATATCCGCCAATAGGTTATAATTTATTTCAAATGACGTCTATAGCGAGTTACGAAACCGTGCTAATAATGGAATTAGCGATCGGAATATGCATTTTCCGCTTTCCATATTCCTGATATAGTCGGCGATAAAGCTCATATTGCACGGCTTTTCCGGCGGCGTCAGGAGAAACTTTCATTTTCCAATAGATTTTTGGTCCGGTTAGATTAAAAGGCTTCAGACCGTGAACGATTACTTCTCCAAGAATGCTATTCCGATAATTTTCTTCTTTTTTCATATTTTTTACGACGTCGATTAAAATATTAGAAACTTTTTCAACGTCGTCGCCGTCGTTGATATGCAATTCCCCATAGTGATAGGAATAGTCCTTGGAATAGTTGGTGATGACGTTTATTACATTGTAGGGAATTACGTGCAGCGCTCCATTGTCGTCGCGAAGATACAGTACTCTTGCGGATAGTTTTTCGATTACTCCGGATTTTCCGTCAATTTGAATGTATGCGCCGACATATAGATTTTTTTCGATCAGAAAGGTAATCCCATGCAAAAATGAACGGATAATGTCCTGAGCAGCTAAACCGACGGCGGCGCTGAATACCGTGAATGTGGCCAATATCGGAGCGATGTTAACGCCCAAATTAGCCAATACCAGTAGCGCGGAGGTCGCGAATAGAATTATATAAAATATGGCGGACAGCGTAGGTAAAAATGTCTGTAATTTTATTTTGTAATTGTCTTGATTATTATTTTTTGCATTTTCAAGAATTGTATCGGCGAACTCGTTAAATCCTTTGTAAATTACTATGGTTATGAAAATTATTCCAAATACGGTCATGGTTTTGTCGTGGAAAATATGCTCGTGTAGGTTAATGCCAATAAATTTCAGCAGAAGGCAAGCCATTGCAAGATATAATACGATCACGATTACGTCGCAAATCCAGATTAAATTTTTTTGCCGTTGCGAGGTCGGCGACGACGAATGCGCGCCGTCTCTGATGGATTCCAATTTGCAGATAAATTTGTTTATTACGGCGGAGATACATGCCTGCAGAGCAAATATCGCCAGCAAAACGTGGAAAATATCTATAAGATTCTCAAAAAACAGCTTGTTAGATGGGGAATGGTTTATGAAGACAATCGAAGACATTGCCGCCAGGCATAAAAATACGACTTTTCTGTTGACGAACGCGGCTAATTTATATGACGGAGATCTATTTTTTGACTCAGTCAAGGCTAGAGCTTTTTCGATTAATTTTTTAGAAGTCAGCATTTCAGCAAAATAGTAGGCGACCATTATTCCGCCGAGAAAAACTCCGTAACTCGGTTTAAATACATTAACGACGGTTGCCAAAAAGGACGCGGTTACTATCCTAAAAATTTTTCTGCATATGTTGACGG
>JAISMI010000064.1 GCA_031276835.1 Holosporaceae bacterium
CGGACACGCTCCCAAAGTAGCGCTTCTGGGAAGCATAGAGGCGCAGCTTTTGGAGGCGGACCTTGTTAGTATCGCCGGCGCCAGCGACGAATGGTGGCGCAAGTCGTCGGAGAAAAACAATTTTTGGATGACAAAATCGATGCTGGAACATTTTGGCATACCGTCGACGAATGAAAAAAATAAATTTCTAGGCGACATTTTTAAAAGATTGCTGCATAAAAGAAATGTCCTTGTTACTCTATCTACTCTTGCAGGAGGCATGCGTCGGCAAAGGTATGAATATTTAAACGAGGTCTCCGAAAATCTGCAAAGCGCAACGTGGCTGCGAAGTCTAATTGCGAACCTTAGGAAATCCTATAAATCGGAGGCAATAAAATTCGATCCCCCCAACCCTGAGTTGCATTTGCGTCCTCTCCGTTTTTGGGCGTCTGATCTGGATCTTTTAAATCGCAATCCCTATGCGTTTTATGCGCATAAAATTTTAAAATTAACGGAGATAAATTACCTCAATAAAATAAAAAATGTTCGAGGAAATTATATGCACCAAGTTTTGGAGCAATTTGTGAAAAATGCAAAGGATAAAAGAAGCGTCGACGAGCTAAGGTTCTGGGCGAAAAAAGTTTTACAAAACAGCTGGTTAACTGCGTCTGATTTGGGGATTTGGTTTTTCCAACTGGATGAAGTTTTTTCATTCATCGTTCGCCATATGGAAAAGAAAAGTTGTTATGCCGAAGTTTGCGGCGAGTGTTCCATAAAAATATCCGACGACTGCGAAGCGACGATATGCAGTAGGGCGGACCGAATCGACGTGGGAGAAAATATCTCCATAATTGATTATAAAACCGGCGGACTTCCGACAAAAAACGAAGTTGAGAGCGGAGAAAAAATGCAATTACCGATTGAGGCAATTATTGCGGCTCAAGATGGATTCGGATTGAAAAAAACAGAAGTGGAAAGTCTTTGTTTTTGGAAGTTAGGCGCTTCAAAAGACGAAAACAAAATATCCTACGGAGGAGAAATAAAAAAAGTGTTCAGTGGCAAAGACGAGGTATGCCAACTGAGCGAAAAAATCCTGGAATTTTTAAAAAATTTAATTTACAGATACAATGTAATGGGGGAAGCCTACGATATAAATGTTCATTCTAAATATGACGAACCGTATGCGCATCTGGCGAGGGTCAAAGAATGGATAAAATAAAAGACGTCGCGGCGTCGCTATGGATTTCTGCCTCCGCCGGAACGGGGAAAACGAAAAGTCTGATAGATAGAATTGCAGCTCTTCTTTTGAACGGCGCTAATCCATCCAAAATTTTATGCTTGACCTATACAAAAGCCGCCGCTTCAGAAATGCTAATGCGCTTGTCCGATTATCTGCAGAAATTAAGCAAGACGTCTTTGGAGGAATTAAAGTCGGAGCTTTTGGCCTATGGAGCGGACGAATCTCAGATAGAAACGGCCAAATCTTTATATGAAAAAAGCATTGGAAACGATAAGGTTTCAATTCAAACTATCCACGGTTTTTGTTTTGAATTGTTGGGACGATTTCCGCTGGAAACCGGATTATTTCCTGGCATAAAAATCTGCGATGATCAAAAATGGGAACAATTATTAAACGAATCCGTTAATTATGTTCTGGCGGACGAAGAATGCCGCTTCAGTTGGAAAATTGTCGCGAAATATATGACGGACGTCGGAGAGATTTTTAAAGAGAACGCTATGGCGCTGCAGCGTTTCATGAATCAATCTGGAAATTTCTTAAAACTGTACGCTGATTTTTTCGATCTGGACATGAACTGGCTGCATTTAAACGACGACGCCATAGACGATCTACTTTTTTCTCGACTTTTTTCCGGTGATTACAAAAAAAATTTTGCAGACTGCGCGGAAATTTTATCTAGCGGTTCCAAAAGCGATAGGGAAAAGGGGGAAATTTTAAAAGAAAACTCCGCGTCGCCAAGTGAAAAATTTGTCTACGCTTTTTTGACGCTGGAGGGAACGTTACGAAAGCGGTTGTTTACTAAAAAAATCAATGCGCCGGATTTTCAAAAACGAATGGAGGATTTGGCGTCGAAGGCATTGGATTTTTTAGAGGCCAAAAAGCGAATTACCTCCGTCAAGGCTAATGCCGCATTTTTTGAAGTTATGAGAAAAATATTTTTTAAATTTCAGGAGTTAAAGATCGCCAATCACTATTTAGATTTCGACGACGTTATTCTATTAACTGCGGAGTTGTTACGAAATGCCGATTGGGTTATGTATAAAATTGACGGAGGTATAGAGCATCTACTGGTGGACGAAGCTCAGGATACCAGTCCGGAGCAATGGGAAGTGATCGCCAAAATTACGGAAGAATTTTTCTCAAATTATCAATCGGATAGGACTATTTTTGTGGTGGGAGATGAAAAGCAATCCATATACTCCTGTCAGGGCGCCGATGTAAAGTTATTTGGAAAAATGCGCGATTATTTAGGGAAAAGTTCTAGAGAATGCGGCCAGAAATTTTACGACGAGCCGCTTCATAAATCTTACCGTACGACCGGCAATATTTTATCTTTTGTGGATGATGTTTTTGCGGAAAAATTTCCGCGCGTATCCCACTCGACCTACAGAAACCCCAATGGCGGAGTTGTGGAAATCGTGGATGTTTTTACGGACGACGAAACAAATGAAGAAAATAATTCGGAAGAACAAAGCGCCGAGAAAAAATTATCCTCCTACGTTGCGAATTTCATAAAAAAAACTATCGAGGACAAAGTTTTTGTCGAGTCCAAAGAGCGATCTGCATTGGCGGCGGATTTTTTAATTTTATTTCAACATCGCGATCTGCAAGTCATGAAATACATTATTGACGCGCTACAACGGGAAAATATTCCCGTTGCCGGAATCGATCGGATTCTTTTGAAAGACGAGTTGGCGATTGAAGATCTGATTGCATTGGCGGAATTTGCCGTTTTCCCATTGGACGATTTAATGTGCGCCCGCGTTTTGAAATCTCCAATTGTTGGAATTTCGGAAAATGAATTGATGCGCGTTTGTTTGGATAGAAAAGACGATTGCCTATGGGTTTATCTGAAAAAAATCAATTATCCGCAACTGAGGGAATTACAAAATTATGTGGACAACGCTTTAAAGTTATCCGCCTATGATTTTTTTATGTATGTCCTAACCGACGGCGTTCAGGAAAAACTCATTGGCAGACTTGGGGAAAAATGTCTCGACGTATTAAATGAGTTTTTGAATGTAGTCATGAAATACGAGAAGGAAAATACCGCGTCGTTGCCGAATTTTTTGGAATCGTTCAGATCCTACGACTATGAAATCAAGAGAGAATCATTTGAAGACAAAAATGCCGTTCGTTTAATGACTGTTCACGCGTCGAAGGGATTGCAGTCTCCATTTGTAATTCTTGCGGATTGTCATTTTATGAATACTCAACGTAAAAAATTAATAAAAACAGAAGATGGAATTTTGCTGTGGGATTTTTTTGCCGGTCTTAGACCGAATAAAATTACGGAGCTACTTCAGGAGGAACGAGACGATGAATACTATCGTTTGCTCTATGTTGCCATGACTCGGGCGCAGGACTTTTTATATATTCTCGGCGAAAAGCATAAAAACCCCCTAAATGATAAATGTTGGTACAATTTTACGCGGCGAAAATTAGATAAATTCGCGCGGGTGGAGTCGGAAGGTTTGTATAGATTAGGAAATTATCGATACGAGGATTCCAACGGTTGGCTATCTCCCTCCATTTCCATCGGAAAGTTGTCGGAGATCCCCCATTGGTTTCACGAGAAACTTTCAGTCGAAGACCGTGAAGATCAAAATAGAATAGAGCGGGATGAACATGATTCGCAAACGTACGGAAATTGCGTTCATTTGCTGCTGGCCGAAATGCCAAAATATTGGGGAGATGTTTTATGGGGCGAAATTGCAGATCAGCTGCTGGAAAATTTCGATCTATCGGACGATAAAAAGGAAGAGGCCAAGGCGGAATCCGCCAATATAATTAAAAAATTCGATTTTCTATTTGATAAAAAATCGCTGTCGGAAGTTTCATTTGCGCACAACGGAAAAGAGGGGAGAATAGACAAAATTGCGTTTAGAAATGACGAGCTATGGATTGTGGATTTTAAAACGGGACCTTCCTATGAAGTTATTCCGGAAAATTATGTTTTGCAGTTAAAATTATATCGGGACGCCGTCCAGAATATAACAAAAAATCAAGTAATTAAGACGGCAATTTTATGGACCCGCGACGAAAGTTTAGTAGAAATCGATATCGCGCAGACGTCGCAGGGATCTTTTTAAGTATAACGTCTCGCTATCTATTGGATTTTTGTTTTCTTATTTTATCAAACCAGTCGCATCGTTTTTTTATTTCTCGTTCAAATCCGCGTTCGACCGGACAGTAGAATTTTTTTCTAGAAAGTTCGTCCGGAAAAAAATTGTCGCCGGAGAAGGCGTTTTCCTCGTTATGGTCGTATATGTATCCTTCTCCATATTTTAATTCTTTCATTAATTTAGTCGGAGCGTTGCGAATTTTTGCGGGAGCCGGAAGCGAGCCATAGGATTCTGCGCATTTTTTGGATTTGCCATAGGCGACGTATCCGGCGTTTGATTTGGGAGCCGTCGCCATGTATATGACGGCGTTGGAAATTGCCAACTCCCCTTCTGGAGATCCAAGCATGGCGTAGGTCTGATGAGCGGCGATTGCTTGAATCAATGCATTAGGATCTGCTAATCCTATATCTTCGCTGGCGAATCTGACGAGTCGTCTAGTTATATATAGGGGATTTTCTCCGGACGTCAGCATTCTGTTTGTCCAGTACAAAGCGGCGTCCACGTCTGATCCTCTCAGCGATTTATGAAGGGCGCTGATGAGATTATAGTGTTCTTCCTGTGATTTATCGTAGACGTTCGCTCTTTTGGGAGCGATTTTTTGCAATCCCTCTATTGTGAGTTTTTCCGGCGGATTTAAAGAAAGTAATTCCTCGGCTCGATTTAACAAATATCGACCGTCGCCGTCCGACATTAGACATAGATGCCGACGGGCTTCTGGGGTCAGCGGCAATTCCCGCTGCATAAAATTTTCTGCGCGCTCTAGTATTTTATCCAGATCTTCCAACTGAAGTCTGTTGAACGTGATTACCTTGCAGCGGGACAGCAAGGCTGGACGCAATTCGAAGGACGGATTTTCAGTGGTGGTCCCAATGAGTATCAGCGAACCGTTTTCCAGATGCGGTAGAAAAATATCCTGTTGACTTTTGTTCAGGTGATGAATCTCATCTATAAGTATGATGATTTTTTCAGACGGATCATTGGCCAATTCGTCGAATATCGATTTGAACTTAGCCGTCGCATGCGTAACGGCGGAGGTTTCTTCAAATTTTAATCCACTTTTTTTTGCTATAATTTTAGCAAACGACGTTTTTCCGGATCCAGGAGGTCCCCATAAAATCAAAGATTGCAGATTTTCGAAGGACGAAACCTGCTGATCGACCGGTTGGCCAATTAAATCCGTCAGCTCCAGCGGACGAATTCTATCCGCCAAAGGCGGAGTTTGTTCAAATAATTGCAAATTTTCCACCCAAATATTTATCTTTTTTATTTTCGAGTTTTTCTTTGAGTTAATCAAGATTAAGTTTTAGAATGC
>JAISMI010000001.1 GCA_031276835.1 Holosporaceae bacterium
CTTCATAAACATGAACCTTGTTATACTCGCTATACTGTTATTTTTTATCGGAATAACGATAAGTTGTCAATTTTTAGCGTTTCCGGCAACCTTGGCCATTGCGCCGTCGGAAATTGGAGCAACGGCGTCCGGTTTTGTAAACGCAATCACGGTGTTCGGGAGCGCCATACTAATTCCTCTAATCGGTAAAGCCATGGATCTCTCCAAAAGTAATTCTGGCGATCACACGGCCTACTCGTCTCAAGATTATAAAAACGGAATGATTCTGATACCGGCGAGCGTCGCCCTCGCCATTATAATCCTGCGTTTCGTAAAAGATCAACGCCGCAAAAACTCCCCAAAGCTATAGCTAGAATTCGAGAAAAAAACCAATTAGAATGAATTATATTTTCGAGGGAAACATGAAAAAAGACTACGGCAGAAAAAAATATCTAATCCTTTGTTTTTACCTAAACGCCATGTGTTTTTGCATCGACGATTCGGCGGAACAGCCGGTTTCATTTGAATCCGCAGACGGATCCGCCGCGCAAGTAGACCATCGGGATTCCGTCCCTTCCATAGTGAAAAGAGAAAAGATAGAAAAAAACGAAAAGACGTCTATCCGAATAAAATCTGGCCAAGTCGCCATAAGCAGCGCAGGATCGATTTCACTAACCTGTTATAAAAGCGGAATCTGCCAAGTAAAGGACGCTAGGAGCATAGCGACTTCCCCGGGAATAAATGAAATAATCATCGAGGGCCTTTATCCTGGATTGATGGAAGAATCATTAAGTTTTCGCACTCCTAAAAAAGGAAAAATTTCCATACTCAGTTATAAATTTAATAAAAAAGATCTTTCTCGAGAGGGATTGCTTCTCTCCTCCATAGGAGGCGACGTTTTTTTTCGGCAAACCGGAAGCGATAGACTCGAAAAGGGAAAATTGTTGAGCATTAACAAAGAAAAAGAAACTTCTCTTATCGTTGTGGAGAGCGATCGCAAATGTTTTCTCATTCCCATTGACCAATGCGTGGCCGTCGATGAAAAAACCCTAACCTACCGTCGCCAAAATTCGCTGTATTTATCATTCGAATCGTCAGATTCAGAGAATGTAGATCTGGAAATCAATTACCTAACGCCGGACATATATTGGAAACACATATGCCTGATAGACGTGTTTGAAAAATTAGACAGAGTCGATATTTTTTCGGAAGCCTTTCTAATGAACAACACCGATTTCGATTTGAAAAATGTGAACGTCATTTTCGACTCTTTCGCGCCGTCGTTTTCCCATCCCAATCAAGACGACAAGCCGCTGAAGGCGCCTGGAGATTCCGCAAAATGCAGCTATGCGCGCAATTTAAGCTTGAAAAAAAATTCTAATCTAATGTGCATGCTGCGCTCGGTTAAGGAACAAAAACCAAAGCTAGAATATATCGTAAAAATACCGGCGGAAATATTGAATAGCGACGTCGTAAAAGAGGTTCCCGTTGGGAATTTACTCATCGTGGAGAACGCTCAAAAAATGGGAATTGACGTTGATTTTCGAGACAGCGAATTGCTTATTTTTTGTCGCCAAAATAACGAGCCTAAGTTTTTAGGAAGACATATCTTATCCTCTTTCGCCAAAGACGGCGCCTTCATTTTTGAAATTGGCGTCGCCAAGGAGGTTCTTGCCCAGGTGCAACAGACTGATTTTAGAAAACTTTCGGAGAAACAATCGGAATATGGTGTTCGGGTCAATATCCAAAACAATCAATCCAAGGAGTCGGACGTCGTAGTCGTGGTGGAAACCGATCTGGCGTGTAAGGTCACTAAAAAGAATTTCGAGCTTCAAAACGACGCAAAACCCTCCTGGAAATTAAATCTAAAACCAAACGAATCCAAAGAATTGCACTTTAGAATAAGGATCGACAGCTAAAATGAAACTTCTAACATATCCAAACCCTATTTTATCTCAAAAATGCTCCGACGTGGAGGAGGGAGACCCCGAAGCTTGCTCCATTCTGGAGGAAATGTCCAAGAAACTTTACGAGTGGGAAGGCGCCGGACTCGCGGCCCCTCAGATCGGTATTTTAAAAAAAATAGTCGTGATAGACGTCCGTGAAGAACCGCAACGGCTATATAAATTGATTAATCCAAAAATCGTTCAAAAATCGGAAGAAATGGTAGAATCAAGAGAGGGGTGTTTGTCGCTTCCTCTTTTAAGAGAAGTCGTTCTTCGGAGCCAATCCGTTACCGTAGAGTACCTGGACGAAAAATTTATAAAACGGACGATTCAGGCGACTGGATTTCTGTCCTTCTGTCTGCAACACGAGCTGGACCATCTGGACGGAGTGCTGTACATTGACCGGCTAAGTAGACTAAAAAAATCCAGCGCTATCCGCAAATTTAAAAAACTACAAAATGACAATCTCCGCCATGAATAATAAATCTATTATTTTCATGGGAACGTCGGATTTTTCCCTAAAATCGTTGGTCGCTCTGCACGAAGCCCGACTAAATGTCGCGGGAGTCTACACCCAAGCTCCCAAACCGTCGGGACGAAAATACAAAATTCAAAAATCCGTCGTTCATCGATTTGCCGAAGAAAAAAATATTCCTGTTTATTGTCCAAAAAATTTCAAATCCCAAGAGGAAATTGAATTTTTTCGCTCGTTGAAACCGGATTTGGCAATTGTGTCGTCCTACGGACTGATAATTCCCCAAAGCCTACTGGACGTCCCGCCTCGCGGATTCATAAATATTCATGCTTCGCTGTTGCCCCGATGGCGCGGCGCCTCCCCCATTCAATCGTCAATTTTAGCCGGCGATCGAGAAACCGGAATCTCCATTATGAAAATGGACGCCGGAATTGATACGGGAAATATTATCTCGATGAAGTCAATTAAAATCCTTCCGGAAACAACCTACGGAGAACTCAGCCGTCAACTGGGAGACCTTGGAGCGACTATGCTGTTGGAAACCCTCGACGACCTGGAGGCAAATCTCGCCAAATCCCAAAAACAGCCGGAAGAAGGAGCCGTCTACGCCCCTAAAATTTCCGGAGATTCATGTAGAATTAATTGGAACGATTCCGCAGAAAATATTTTAAGACATATCAAAGCCTTCTCGCCAACTCCGGCCGCATGGACTGAAATAAAAGACGTTCGCCTAAAAATACTCGACGCAAATATCTATGAGATAAATTCTCGCCAACAATCGGGATTGATACTGGAAAACGCGGTCGTCGCCTGTGGAATCGGATCGCTAAAATTATTGGAACTCCAGCCGTCCGGAAAAAACAAAATGTCCGGCGACGATTTCATAAGAGGCCGACAACAATTAATCGGCTGCGTCATGAAATAAAATCACTCTACAGATCTCAGCAGAAAATCCACAATGACCATAACAAACAACATCGCAAAGATAAAATAAACAATTTCCGACGCGGAGATATATTCCCAATTAAAGCGAAAATTAAAAAATTGACATAGGTTTTTCATCACATTTTTTCTTTCACAATTACTACTATCGCGCCCCGTGGTTTTGGAACAAATCTCTTTTTTGAATTGCGCAATCAAATCGCGAGGATCAATATCAAGATAGGCGGCGTAATTTCTTATGAAACCAATAGAATAAACTATTTCCGGCAACTTAGAGTAGTCCTTATTCTCTATTGCATTCAGATAATTTTCACTAATTCTTAAAACCGCCGACGCCTCAGACAAAGATAACCCTTTATCTTCTCTGTTTTTTTTCAACTTAGCAAATAAATCAACCATCATATACTCGACAGCTTTTAGTTTATATACTCTTACATATTTTTATGGTAGCATCAAGAGTTTTTGTGGAAATGGATGGTCGCCGTCTTTTTGGACGGAGGAAAGTCCGGACTCCTCGGAGGAAAGCGCCAGATAACGTCTGGCGGCGTGTAATAGCGTCAGGGAAAGCGCAACAGAAAGCATACCGCCTTAGGGTAAGGGTGAAATGGCGAGGTAAGAGCTCGCCGCGCGATCGGCAACGGTCGCGGCACGGCAAGCCCCGCTTGGAGCAAGATCAAATAGGAATAACGCGTCCTCCGCGCTATGTTATTCGGGTAGATCGCTTGACGTCTGCGGCGACGCAAACGCTAGATGAATGACCATTGGGATAATAATCCTACAGAATCCGGCTTATATTTTCCACAAAAACAATTTTTTTCATCAAAAACATTCAACAATCATAGTCAATTAACCGTAGATTAACTTTTTATGACTATAATTTATTTTGACCTATGTTATAAAGGATCCGACAGATGAAAAGAATACTTTTAATATCGTCCGCATTAATTTTTTCATCCATTATGGTATGCGAAAATATAGCCGCCTGGCCCTGGAGCAAGAAAAAAGACGATAATGTCGACGCCCTTAATAAGAACGCCGGCATATTTAGCGGCATATCCCGACAAGCCGCGTCTATAAGCACGTCCGTCGACGGTTTCACGCAAAAAAACTATGCGGGCGAAAACGACGTCGCTCATCTTCTGCCGTTCAGAATTCTTACTAAAAATGTATCGGAGCTTTTTAATTGGGTGTACATACTCGTAAAAGACATAAAAAGCGATTTCGATAAATTGCAAAGCGCGCAAAGGACTAAAGAAAGTACAAAAAGCGAAAAACAGAGTGAAAAAGCCGATAACAATATATCTATCCCGTTTCTTTTTTTTGTACAACCCTAAAAATTATTTTCTCCATTTTTCAAAATTGCGTTCAATTGCGAGAGGATTTTGCGCATGCAGGCGACTAAAGCCACCATTTTTCTTTTCTTCTCCGCTATTTTTTTTTCGTAAAAGACCGAAATATTTTCGTTGTAACGAATTGCGCTCAAAGCTACCATGAAGAGCGTGCGTTTCACAAACGGTCGTCCTCTTCCACGCGTCGTGCGATATCCAAACGAATTGCCGCTGTCAGTTGCCTTGGGAGCCAATCCCGCCAATTCAAATATGGCTTTGGGCTTGATTTTCCCAAGCTCCGGAAGATGCGATACTAGATAGGCCGCCGATAGATTGCCTATACCCTTGTAGCTCCTTAGCAATTCAAACTTTTTAAGGCTTTCCGGATCTGATTTAATTGTTTCAATCAAACGCTTTTCGAAAATGGCTATTTGTTTCCCCAAGAAATCAATCGTTTCTTTGCAGGATTCTGCTACCATGTCGCACCCTGGACTTTGAAGGCGATTCTTTTCGCTCACCATCATTTCTTTAAACGAAGTCAGCCGAAAAGTTAGTTGCTTGATTTCGTTTTGTAACTCCGACGACGCTTCATATATTAAGAATTTGGGTTTTATGTGTTTTTCTTTTCCATAGTCCGCCAAACACTTTGCGTCTATTTTGTCGGTTTTGTCTTCGACTCCCTCCGATTTCTTAAAAGATTTAAATTTGTTGTTGTTTGCCCTATGTATGTTGAAATTCATCTCCGAAAGCGTTTTTACGCAAATCTTTTCATAGCCTCCGGTACTCTCCAACGCCACCAGGGTATCGCAACGATCGACCTTGCCAAAAGCCTTGCGAATCGAAGCCGCTTTATTTGGTAGCGTGCAGAAGTGAGACGTTTCCTTAAAAAAAACGTCAATTTTATCCTTGGAAACGTCTATACCGATGAACTTAGAAAAATGTTGCATAATTTCCTCCCGATTGTTAAGTAGTCCGAGACTCAAACTATCCCCCGAGCCAAACTAAACTACGAAACGACGCCCCAGATATATTAGGAGTCTGAAACTCTATCGAATAATTCGAGCCATCGTTTCGTACGTATGAGACCATCCCACACGCAATTTGATTGCGCCATAGTAAGCGCGAAATTGCAAATGTAATGGCCGCATTCTTTATCAAGGTATGAAAAAGGTATTGGAGGTTGCGTCAAATTTCGCTCCCAAACTTATAGCTTTTTCATTTAACGTTTTCTTCCAACTTGGATCTTTATATTGCTTGAAGAAATTGTAATTCTTGTTTAACTCTTTAACGTTAGTGATTTTTTCTATGGTGTACTCCACGCTTATGCCGGGGTCTATATCAGATTTATATTCTTCAACTTTTTTAGATTCTTCAACTTTTTTAGATTCTTCAACTACTCCGTATTCTTCTCCGTATCCTTCGTCTAGAATATCGTAGTGCTCTATGAGCTCTAATGCGTCCATATACAAATATCGCTTAACATATGAATCGATAGCCCCCATGCTCTGTATTGGAGTGCATCCCGCTACGTCGCTGCCAACGAGCGGCATTGTGAATTCGATGGGATTTTGAGAAGCATCTTCCGAGTCATATATCTTCAATGTCGCCATTCCTTTAAGTTCTAGACATGGTTTGTCTATAAATGATTCTTTACATTTGACTTTTCTTATGGGAGTGGATGTTTCCCCTGTCATAGAAAATACTCCGTACAATCCTAATTCGTTGAAAATCTTGTGTAACTGCGGCATAAAGTCCGATAACTTATAATATGCGTATGCTGAAGTCTTAGTTTTTCCGCTCTTTTTAAGATTTAATGCGTCTAGCTTGACCCTTACTTCTTGCAATTTAGCCCCTATACTCTTTCTATTGTTTTCCATTTGCTTTTCTCCTTTTCTATTGTTATTGTACTTCTATTCACTATACGCAATAGCTAGTGTCAGCGTTGGGGGACCGCTACTCCCAACGCCTTTTTTCTATATTAGTGTTGGGTGGTATAGGTCGCGCCATTTCACCACCCCTTCCTCTTCTTCCTCTTCTTCCTCCTCTTCCCTACGTGGTATATCGGTCATGTCCTTCCTCCACGGATCGCCTTTTTGGCTTCTGTAATATTCTTCGAATTCCGCCGCCTCGTTATCTACCCGACACTGAATTGAATATTTTGTTTGGTCTAAACAATCTTCTAGCATCCTCTCCGCTTTCCAGAATTTTTCTTGTATGAAATTTTCCAGCTCTAGCACGTCGCCCCGTTCTATTTCATGGAACAAATCGCTATTGCAGATTTCTAAAACGACGTCCGCTAAATCCTCACTAGATTTAATTTCCTTTAGTTTAGTAAAGTCTATTCGGTGCGTCCGTGTCTCCTCCGACCAATATATTAACTTCTTCGCTTCCTCTTTCATTGTTGCCTCCTTCATTGTTATTCCTAACCTCTCTGTTAATTTATTCCCTGTCATCTTCTTACTCCTTCGTTAATATATATACTATACAAGTATATGCATAGTATATATATTAGTATTTCACATGTCAATACATATTTTAAAAAAAATATGAAGATTATTGATTTGTACAAAAAATAGTGATATATAATATAGTTGTGTATTATAGGTATTGAAATGAAATTAACTACGCTTATTGATGGAAAAGAGGTTCTGGATACAAAACAAGTATTAGAATTAACTAAATTTAGTAATAGTAAATTGCACGAATTAATGAGACATGATAAATTTATAAAGCCATTCAGGTACAAAAATAAAAACTTCTGGAAGAAATCAGAAATAGATGCATACATCGAAAATACAAAAAAATAAAAATTCTCTTTAGTTCTTCCTTCTTCGCCTATATATTTGGCGTGGCAGTCATGTATGGCTCTGTCTATTTTATAGTATACTCCTTCACTATACATGGCTGTCGCTAACATCGTTCTCTCCTTCATCGTATAAATCCTCAATCCAGGTAAGCAACTTGTTCCGTTCCTGCAATTGCAGCTCTTCTATTAGTTCTTTATCTAACATTGTCGCCCTCATATATGCTTCCAAGCCATTTCCACGTGTTATTATTCTCTTCCACAAGCTCGCGGCAAGCCTCGGCGACTTCTATATATTTTCTCTCCATTAAAAGATCAAACACTCTTAATTCCGCATCTGTCCAAATCTTCGTCATTGTTACCTCCATTTACATTAAAACTATGTCTATTATATATATTGAAATTATCATGTCAATACCTATTTATATTATTTTGTTTATCATTCTGGAAATTGGGTTGAAAACATAAACTTGACAACCTCTGGTTTCTTTTGTATAATATCTCTAAATAAAGGGAAGAAAACGCAATGAAAATAACTATGCAAGTAGACGGAGAAGAAGTTTGTGATGTTAGAGAGGTATCAGAACTCACAAATTTAAATCTAAATAAGATATACGAACTATTAAGATATAATCTCTTTGTTAAGCCTATAGTTGTAAAAAACAAAAACTTCTGGAAGAAATCCGATATCGAAGAGTATATCGAAAAGTCTAGGAAATAAGGCATGTCACACCCCCAGATAACTATAATAGCTAAAAGCTTCCCAATCGATTTCTACGTCTAGATAATCTAAATCGTCTATGAAATTGTGAAACTTCCTCTCAGCCGCATAGAATTCTTGGCTTTTACTGCCAAATTCACGGAGAACTCGCCTTCTATTGAAAGATATTCTCTTCAGCTCCTTCAGCTCCTCTAAACTCATCTTCCGTTTCTCCATCTCATCCCTCCTCTATCTTTCTAATACTCGCCAGGACATATCATAATATGAAGCCCTTGCCCTAGCTCTCCTTCTTTAAACAAATAAAATGTGTACTCTCCGCTCGGCAGGTCGACATAGGGTATGTTTTGCTCCACTACACACTTCATTTTGAAGTGAACTTCGTGCAAGATCCTAAAGAGTCCATCGTTGTTGCATTCCTTGTTCACCTTCAAATTCACTTTGAAAAAATAATCATCTATCTTTGCGATTTTCGGAATATAACTTCCCACAATATCTATGAGCCACTGTGCTTCAGCTTCTTTAACAAAATTCTTGACCCCATCCGTTACTACAAAATCTTTGCAAAGCGGAAACATTCGGTGATACTCACTTGAAGGCCAACAATCCGTTAATATATTTAATAGATGTCCGTAGTTAACTCCTTTTTTCATCTTCTTACTCCTTTCTTATTTTATATCAGTAATATTTTATAATTACCATTATGATTGTAATATAATACCAGTAAGGCATCATGTCAATACCTAATTAAGTTTTTTTTGTTATTTTTTTTTCTTTACAAATATAACCGTAAGGAATACTCTTATTTCCAATGAAAAAAGATTAAGAGATATGAAATTTTTTGTAGATAACGAAAATTACGTAACATTGGAAGATGTAGAAAAGCTTGTAGGTTTAAAAGAAAGCTCTATTTACATGCGTGTAAGATTTGGACATTTTCCCGAACCGAGAAAATTTGAAATACGTCAAGCCTGGAAACTATCCGAAATCGAAGAGTATATACAAAACAATAAAAAATAATGCTTGACGCCTACTTCTGGTTGCATTCTAATTAATTAATGTAATTAGAGGTGGCAAAATGGAAAATATAAATGAAATTGAGACAGTTAAAAAGCGCAATATATATGATAAATGGATGGAAGCGAAATGGAGAATTCGAAAAGAGGCTGAGTCTGACAGAGAAATGGGGATATGTTGTCCCGCAACTTTGATACCGGAAACAATGGATATTTTAAATGAATTAAGATTACTTGGTATATGTGATCTAAGTTCAGAGAATACGGTAACTTTGACGATTTTTAATGTCGAAAATCCAGATGAAAGATTGGTATTTTCTTGTAGTTGGATGCCATTCGGAGGACCTGTAGAGGCGTTTCAGGAAGATCAGCGTTGGATGCACAATAATAACTTCATGATGAAGTATATCTATTTAATGGCATTAGAGATTCAAGAACCAGCCTATAAATAAAGAAGAGAAAAGCAGACCAAAGAATAATGGAAATCCCCTTATTAATTTTTTTTATTAAATAAATACTTGGTAATGTCTGCTTTAAATGTTATGTTTAGTTCTTTTTGTGAATTGAGTGGTTTAAATGATACATATAGAAGAAGGCGATTATCTGGACTCAAAAGAAGTGGCTCAAAAGTTGGGAATAGCAGATAGTACCCTTTACATTAGAAGCAGAGCTAAAGAAATCCCTACGCCTCTTTCTTTGCCTGCTCGTATCTTCTGGAAACTCTCAGATATCGAAGCCTACCTAAGAGAAAAGCAGAGCAAAGAAGAAAGGAGTATGTGATATGGAAAAAGAAAATCATGGGATTAGAATAGGAGAAGGTTTGAGTGTAGATGCTGATGATATAGCTCATACCTTTATGTACTGCATGATAGTGTCGAAAGTAATTCCCTTTTCCTTTAGATACCTTAGATAATATCCCAACTCTTTTTTTTTATCGGCGTAAGGCCTACTAGATGGGCCGTGCCAATTATAGATTATCCGCAATTCCTCGGATAACCTATATACTTCTTCTTGCTCTATCTTTTCCATTTCTTGCTCTATCTTTTCCATCTTCTTACTCCTTTATAAAGATTATCGTAATTTAATCATACTGTATTATGAATGTCAATACCTTTTTTTTATTTTTTTTTATTTTTTTTATTGTTTGTTTGTGTTACTTAATATATCATCTAAAAATGGAATGAAGTAATGAATGTTTTTAACGAAGAATTAATTACAGCTAAGGAAGTGTGCGACTTTTTAAGGGTTTCTCTGGTTACATTGTGGAATTGGAGAAATAAAGGTATATTCCCCAATCCTATCAAGATAGACCGAAAGCTTCTCTGGAAGAAATCCGATATCGAAGCCTACCTAAGAGAAAAGCAGGGAAAAGAAGAAAGTAGTATGTGATATGGAAAATAATGGGATAAGAATAGGAGAAGGTTTGAGT
>JAISMI010000013.1 GCA_031276835.1 Holosporaceae bacterium
GCAGGCGAAAACTGTTCCCAATTGACATCCTACGGCGCCCAGCAGCAGCATAGAGGCCACAACCTCTCCCCTCAAGATACCTCCGGCAATAAAAATAGGATAATCGGCCATGTTTAGTAGGATATCCTGAATTAATATCATAGTGGAGACCGGCCCTACGTGGCCTCCCGCTTCGCTTCCCTCCAACACTAGGGAATCGATCCCCTGTTTGAACAATCTTTTCGCAACGGATAGGGACGGAGCAAATGACATTATCTGGATTCCGTGGGAATGAATTTTATCCAATAGATCGGCGTCGGGAATTCCTCCGGCTAAAATGATGTGGGAGATTTTTGTTTCTTTGCAAACGTCGATAAGGTCGTGCAACTTTGGATTTGCCATAATAATGTTAACGCCAAAATTCTTTTTGGTTTTCGCTTGAGTCAGTTCGATTTCCTTTTTAAGAAGGTCTCCGTCCATGGCGCCGGACGCTAGAACTCCAAATATGCCGGCATTGGACATGGCGGACACTAGATTCGACTCGGAAACCCATGTCATTGCTCCGCCGAGTATTGCGTATTTGGATCCCAGAATCTTTGATCCGCGTTCCATTAATTTTAGAATTTTCATTTTTCTAATCCACAATATTTATGCAATAGCGCGATGGACTCCAGCAGTTTATCGCCGGATATTATTAGATTAACTTTGTGATCCGTTATCGATAATCCAAAGGTGTCTATTTTTGCCGTTTCCAGAACATTTGCAAGAGTTTTTCCGATTTTTTCAGAGATGGACGATCCTATGACGCTAATCTGAGACGACGGCCGACGAACGGCAATCTGTTTGACGTTTCTGACGAACTCGCAGCTTTTTAGGACGTTTATGGCGATGATCGCCTTTTTTTTATCCAGAAGGAGACTAGTTTTTTCGGATTCGCCACTTTTTAGAATTTCCGCTCTGATGAAATGCTTTTCTAAAAGGCGCAATATACTTGCGTCGTCGGCTTTATGCGAGACTTTTATAAGGGACAGACTCGGAGTTATGGCGAGTCCTCGAAAATCTCTCGGCGGGATTTTTTCCGAGATGATTGTGCCGCCGTTGTCGACAAAGCTGGAGGCGACTCTTACGACGACTCTTTTTTTCATGGCGTAGTCCACCGATTGCTCCTGAAGAATTTTCGCTCCCTGAGAGGCCATTTCCAACATTTCATAATAATTGACGCCCTCAATTCTTCGGGCTTCATGGTACAGATTGGGATCCACCGTGTAAACGCCGTCCACGTCCGAATAGATTTCGCATAAATCTGCATCGACAGCGGACGCCACCGCCACTGCCGTAAGGTCGGATCCGCCTCTTCCAAGGGTCGTTATGCGATTTTCCGGACTTACTCCCTGAAATCCGCATATGACTGGAATTACTCCGTTGGCTATGTCGTTCTTTAGATTTTGGGGATCGATTTTTAGAATCGTCGCGCAGCCGTAATTTCCGTTCGTAAAAATAGGCACCTGCCATGCAGAATAAGATTTTGCGTTAAGGCCGAGATTTTTTAGAGCTATCGCCAGCAATCCGGCTGTGACGAGTTCTCCGGACGACGCCACGTGGTCGTATTCCGGATCTCCTTCGCATGCGTTTAAATTTTGAACGTAGCCGATGAATTTATTCGTTACTCCGGCCATGGCCGAAACGACCGCCACAACGCTCCGGCCATTTTTATGGGAGCGGGCGACTATATCGGCGACGTTTTTTATTCTTTCTAGAGTCGCGACGGAAGTGCCGCCGAATTTTTGCACTATGCAGGTCAAGAATTTATCTCCGACGGCTTATAAATTTGGCAATTTCATAAAATTAATCAACTCTCTTAATTCCTGTCTGGCGGAAATGTGAGATATATTCAATGGCACGCCAGATTTTTCAAGATCCAACAATGTCAGTCCCGACAAAAATAGCTCTTTAAATATGACGCGTTCGCAGAATCCTGTGCCGAGTCGAAATCCTATTCTTTTTGACAGAGCTTCCAGCACGACATTTATATCTCTTCTGTTTTTATTATATAAAGTCGTGAGACGATTTCTAATTACTATCCAGTCGATGGGTTTTTCGCCTCTTTTGGCTCGTTCTTTTCTTTGATTCCAGACCATTTCTGCGTAGATGCTGGGACTGAGTATTTTCATGCCGTTGCCGGACACTTTAACCAGCACGTCCAGATCCACGAAGCTGTCGTTTAGCGGAGTAACTAGGGCGTCTGCATGGGAATGGGACAGCTGCGATAGAGGGGTGTCGTTTCCCGGAGTATCTATAACTATGAAATCGTGATTTTTTAATCTGTCCATAGCGGCGTTGAACAATTCATTATCTATAGCTTTAGCCTTTTCTCTATCGTTGTTATTATCTTTTGGAATCGCTATGTGCTCCGGCAATTTTACGTTTTCGCCGGCGTTTTTTCTGTGTTCGAAATAGCGGGTGAAGGTTCCCTGACGAGCGTCGACGTCGATTGTTCCCACTTTAAATCCGTCGTTAAGTAGATAAACCGCCACATGCATGGCCATCGTCGATTTTCCGGTGCCCCCTTTTTCATTTCCGAGAACAATAACATAAGGTTTCATAGGATAGCGACCTCCATTAAATTTTCTTTTTATAAATCAAAACAGCCGATATTATGACGCCAATCGAGAGAACAGTCATTAAAATTGTTGCGAGCGCATTTATTTCTGGAGATATTCCAAAACGTAGACTGGAAAATACTATCATGGGTAACGTCGTAGCCCCTGGACCGGCCACAAAACTGGCGATGACGACGTCGTCCAGAGATAGAGCAAAGGCCAACAGCCATCCCAAAATAATTGCCGGAGAAATCATTGGCAACGTTATCACGAAAAATACCTTAAGGGGAGACGCTCCGAGATCAAGAGCAGCCTCTTCAAGGGTTCTATCTAGGTCGTGTAGTCTCGCCTGCACCAGCATGGTCACGTAGGACAAGGTCAGAGTAATATGGGCTATCGTTATGGTGGTCGTTCCATTTTCAGACGGCCAACCGAAGATTTTTTCCATACCGACGAATAGCATCAGCAGAGATAATCCCATGATGACTTCCGGCATTACCAGAGGAGCGGCAATGGCGCCGACAAATATGGTTTTTCCGCTGAATCTTGGAAATCGCGTAATGATTATGGCGGCCATGGTGCCTAAAATAACGGAAACTGTCGCGGATAGACTCGCGACTTTTAGACTCGTGTACGTCGCTCTCAAAATTATTGGATCGGATAAAAGCTCCCGATACCATTTCAGGGAAAATCTAGTCCAGGAAGCCACAAATCTTGATTCGTTAAACGAAAAAATAACGATGCAGATTAAAGGGAAATATAAAAATAAGTATCCCAAGAATAAAATAAAATTCGACCATTTAAAACGCATTCCTCAATCCTTTGACAGTAGTTTTATTTCTCTGCGCTTTTGGGTAAAAACTATGGGAAAAACTACGAATATTAACAAAACTATCGATAAAGACGCCGCCGTCGGCCAGGACATATTTCCGAAAAATTCATTCCAAACTAAACGACCGATGGTGAGGGTCTGCGCTCCTCCCAACAGTTCCGGAATGACGAACTCTCCAATTGCCGGTACGAATACCAACGCGGATCCGGCGTAAAGACCTGGAGCGGAAAGCGGAACAATTATGGAAAAAAATGCGGTTATGGGAGAACCTCCCAAATCATAGGCGGCCTCAATTAGCGAATAGTCGATTTTTTCAATGGCGCTGTATAGCGGGAAAATCATGAAGGGCAAATAGGCGTAGATAATGCCAATACAGGCCGCAAAAGAATTATTCATCAGTTGCAGCGGCGCGTCTATCAGATGAAATTTCATCAGTAGACTGTTGATGAAACCGCACGGACTCAGCAACATAATCCAGGCGTAGACCCTTATTAGAAACGACGTCCAGAACGGAAGCACCACCAACATCAACAGAATACTGCGAATTTTCTCCGACGATCGGGCGATCGCATGGGCCATGGGAAACCCAATTATTAGGCAGCAGGCGGTGGATGTTCCGGCTATCAGCACGGACGTTATGAATCCGCGAATGTACATCTCATCCGTGAAAAGAACCATATAATTTCCGAGAGTTATCCTGATTTGCAGCATATATCCGGAAATCCAGTCAATTATGGAGGTGTAGGGGGGCGACGCGATTACGCTTTCCGAAAAACTTATTTTTATCAAAATTAAGCAGGGACAAATGAAAAATAAACATATCCAAATGAAAGGCGCCGCAATAAGAAGATTTCGGCCGCTAATTTTTTTCGCTTTCTCGGCGAGCCATGAAATGACCTTTTCTTCTGTTCTGTACATTTCCATTTGTTAACCTTCGAAACTTTTATGGACAGATCATATTATAATTTTAGCAAATTGTTAAGGAGTCTGTAATTGGGGATCGAAAATAGGATTTATTTTTTTTTGCGTTCGCCGTCATATGGACTTTCACAAAATATGTTCTCTATAATGGAGCTGGATTTTGGATCGTCGTATGCAGTAGGGGAGTTTTATGCGTAACATTATGATGTTTGTCGGGTTTGAAGTCGCCTTCTATTCAGAATCGCAAATTACTGAGACGAATAAAATTGAGAAAATCTCAAAAAAATCGGAGCGGAATTCGCGGAAATAGAATATACCTACGCCAAAATCAAGAAACGCCGTCCCTAAAATGCAGGAAAAAGCAAATTAAAGTCGTCGGGGATGGCAATATGTCCGGCTGCATTGTATAATGGGCGACGCACATACAAAAGCTGTTGTTTAATAATAAATGGAGAGCAAAAATTGTCCAGACGCTATGAGACTTTTTCAAAAATACAGAATGATCAACTTAAAGAACCAATGTTTCTCGGTCAATCCGTAAACGTGGCCAGATATGATCAGCAGAAGTATAGCGTGTTTGAAAAATTGATAGAAAAGCAATTGTCCTACTTCTGGAGACCGGAAGAAGTAAACGTCACCGTAGACGGCATTCAATATAATCAATTATCCAGCCATGAAAAGCATATATTTTTAAGCAATTTGAAGTATCAAACGTTGATGGACAGCATTCAGGGGCGTTCTCCGAACGTTGTTTTTCTGCCGATTGTATCTCTGCCGGAGCTGGAGACTTGGGTGGAGACTTGGTCCTTTAGCGAAACCATT
>JAISMI010000051.1 GCA_031276835.1 Holosporaceae bacterium
GCGCGTCCGTGATTGTCACGAGCAAAAGTCCCTTCCAGTGATTTTTTAACAGATAAGCGAGGAAATTTTCGTCGGATTTGTTCTTTTTTTCAGATTTTTGAGTGTCGATAAATTCCTGCGGATCTTTTAATTTGCGTTTTACATAATCTGCGATGAATTTACCAACGAAGCTGATGATAAACGGTATTCTCCATCCGAAACTTTCCAGCTGTTGGGCGTCCAATATTCGGTCCATAAGACTGGCCACAAAAGCTCCAAGAATAAATCCGGTCACAAGACTGAAGGGAGCCCAGGACGAGTAGGTGGATTTTTTATCATCGCGGGAATGCTCGTATAAAAACACTATCGTTCCGGTAAATCCTCCGCCAAGAGCAAGGCCCTGAGTGATTCTAATAATGGTTAGCAGAATTCCGGCCCAAGCGCCGATGACTTCATATGTGGGCAATAGTCCCATTAGTCCAGTTGAAACGACCATCATGTAAATCGAAATTACAAGAGCCTTTTTGCGTCCGAACTTATCTCCTATATAGCCGAATATTACGGCGCCAATAGGACGGGCGATCAATCCCGAGGCGAATGCGCCGAAAGACGCGATTAGCTGTTGAAAGGTCTCTCCAGATGGAAAAAACAACTTGCCGATTATCGTTGCGAAAAAACCATAAACCGCAAAATCGTACCATTCCAACGCGCGGCCGGCAACGCATGAAATAATAACTTTTCTCATTTTTGAAAACTCAGAACACTCTTCTTTCATTCTTTGCTCCTTAAAATCATCCGATCTTATGGGAGAAAAAACATTTTTGCAACGGCAACCGATAAAAATTAACTAATTTTTAGCTCTTACTTTTCCCGTTTTTAAAATGTTTGCGACAAACCGAAACATATTTTTCATTGCCCCCGATTTCTATTTGTTCTCCGCAAGAGACCTTATTGCCATTTTCGTCTATGCGCATGTTCATGGTTGCTTTTTTTCCGCAATGGCATATTGTTTTTAGTTCGACTAGAATATCGGCAATGGCCAACAGTCTTTGGCTGCCGTCAAAATCGTTTCCCATAAAATCCGTTCTTAATCCATAGGTTAATACCGGAATATTCAGCAGATCCACGACGTCTCCCAGCTGATCAACCTGCTTTTTGCTGAGGAATTGCGCTTCATCCACCAAAACGCAGGCGACTTTTTTCGCTCCCTTTACATAGCAGAAAAAATCAAAATCCTCGTCGAAGGTTATGGCCTGTTTTTTTAGACCAATGCGGGAGGTGATCATTCCAGGACCGTATCTTGTATCCATTGCGTAGGTAAAAAGCAGCGTGCTCATGCCTTTTTCATGATAATTGTGATCGGTCTGAAGTAAAGACGTAGTTTTTCCCGCATTCATTGCGGAATAAAAAAAATAAAGACATGCCACTGGCTTACTCTCCCGCTAAAAAATTTCATCTAACTTATTTTGATCTATTCCTTCGTTGATTCCCGTCAACATTTCATGATTGATTTTTACTTCTAGCTTTTTCGACATATGTCCTATGAGTTGTTGATACATATCTTCGACGATTTCGCCGCGCAATGCGGCCTGATATTTTTTCTCGTCTTTCGGATCGATTTTTGAGGGAGAAATAATATTTTTTACCTGATAGACTACAATTTCGCCGTCCAATTCCACATAATTCGATTCTAATTCTTGCATAGCAAAGGCGTTTTCATGCACTTCGGCAATGATATTGGCGAATCGAGTATTCTTTTCGTTAGACAATTGTCCATATCTATCAAACGACTCTGTTGTATTAGAAATGCGTCCGTTTTCCGCCGCGAGTTTATCCAACGATTTTCCTTCTTTTGTTTCCCGAATGAAACTTGTAGCCGTTTGTAGAGCTTTTTCACGTTGCCTGCTTTTGGTCCATTCAACGAGAACTTTGTCGGATGATTTTTCGAACGCGGCCGCATGTTTTGGAGTTATCTCGTCCAAATGAAGCAGCCAATATACTCTGTTTTTCTTTGCGTCCAATGTTTCGGAAAACGAGCTGTCAGTTCCCTCTTCAATAGAGAAAGCGACGGTAATAATATCTTCCTTATAGGGGAGGTTCACCGCTTCCTGCAATTGGGCGTTTTTATTTTGGGAATTGACTCCTTCAAAGGCTATAACATTCAAATTGAATTTTTTAGCCGTTTCGGAGACGTCTTCTCCAGCCATTAGAGCGTCTTCGATCTGACGGGCGAGGTCGTTAATTTCGCTCTGCAGTTTTTCCTGTTTCAAACTGGATTCCAATTCCTTTCTCATGTCGTCGTAGGAGCGATCTTCTTTTTCGCCGGAACGATCATAAGCTTCTTTTATCTCGTCTTCTGAAATTATAATATTTTTTTCGACGGAAGATTCCTGAAGTTCCAAAATTTTAAATGAACGAGTTTCTTCTACCGTAAATAAATCTGGATTGTTGGAGTAGAATTTCTGTAGCATTTCCGTTGTCGGCTTTTCCGTGATTTTGAAAGAGGAGGGGAGCAATTTGATAACTGTTAGATTTCTTTTTTCGAGATTGGCGCGCGTAAAAAGATCGGCTTCGGCAAAAACGGCAACGTATAAAAACGGCGATTTTATTATAGCGTTTTTTATATCTTTTTTAGATGATTCCAAAAACATAGTCTCCGGCACTTGTATTTTCTGAAGGAATCCCCGAAGCAAATTCGCGTTAAAACGTCCCTCCTTATCCCTAAACATATTCATGCCGCTTATGTATTTTTTCATAGTTTCGTCCGAGACGACGATTCCATAATCAATGGACGCCTGATCTACTATGTTTTCCCAAATCAACTGATGTAGAATATTGGCCGTCAGATCCTTTTCGTTTATGTTTTTTATATGTCCTCTCATTATGTTGAATCTTTTTGCTTTTTCAATTTTTAACTCGACTGGACTTATTTTGTGATTTCCGATTTTTACCACGTAATCTTTTCCGATAAATCTGCGGATAACGTCTGAAACTCCAAAGAACAGCACGAAAGTCAGCGCCAAAATCGTTAAGAATATTTTTACCGCAATTGAATTTGAATGTTTTCTGATTAGTTCCAGCATGTTAATTTCCCATAGATAATATGCTGCTATATTATTAGTACTCGTTTTGTGGAGCAACCCGAAAGAAGGAGATTTTATGAAAATTATAGTGGCCAACTGGAAAATGAATGGAAATTTCGACTTAGTCGACGAATTTATTCGAAAAATTAATTCGGCGAATTCAGAAAATAAAGTGGTGATTTGTCCTCCGGCGTTGTTAATTGGCAGGTTTAGTCAATTTCATTGCGACGTCGGAGCTCAAAACTGCTTCTGGGAGGAAAGCGGAGCTTTTACGGGGGAAAATAGTCCAAGGTTACTAAAGGAATGCGGATGCCAGTACGTAATTTTGGGTCATTCGGAAAGGCGATCTATTTTCCACGAAAGCGACGAAGTTGTTTATAAAAAATGGAAAGCCGCTACGGCGCAAAAACTAATTCCCATAACCTGCATTGGGGAAAATTTACAGGATAGAAAGCGCTGGAGGGACGTGATAGCGAAACAGTTAAATCCATTTTTAAATGAATCTTTACGGGGCGCAATCTTCGCCTATGAACCCGTTTGGAGTATCGGAACGGGGACGACGCCTACCCATGAAGAGATAGAGTCTATCTTTGAGTTCATACGAGAATTATTAGGCGACGGCGTTTCATTATTATATGGAGGATCTGTGACCTCAAACAATTCCGCCCAGATACTTAAATGCCGTAACGTGGATGGTCTTCTAGTTGGCGGCGCCAGTCTAAAGATTGATGAATTTAAAAAAATTATATGTAACGGGTAAGTTGTTTCTCCATCAAACGGCGAGAATAAACGTCGATTAGGAATACGATGAACGCCAAGCTTACTATAATTTAATCACGCTCCGCCATGTCGTCGGCAGTGAAATTGTGGTCATAGAGATAGTTTTTTGCGGATTTTTAGCGTCGTCTGAAAGAATAGTTACCGATTTCAGTTCGACAAAGGCCTAAAGCTCCGGACTCCAATTATATTTTCCATTATCAGAAAGGTTGCCCTCGGGACGCCAATTTGCGTATGTCATTAGTCAACGACCTTCTTTTTTCCAAGGGCCAGTATCATGCCTATGGCGATGCTGCTGGCGATCATGGACGATCCTCCATAACTCATAAACGGCAGCGTCATTCCTTTGGTAGGAATTATATGCAATGTGGACGCAATATTGATGAACGACTGCAGTCCAAATTGAGCCAGCAATCCGACAGATGAAAGAATAACGAATAAATTGTTTTCCTTTACGGTTTTTAACATTCCGTAGACGACGATAAAGGCTATGATGACGATCACAAGTACGCAGACGAAAAATCCAAATTCCTCTCCCAATACGGAAAATACGAAATCGGCGTGGGCGTCCGGCAGATGTTTTTTTATTATTCCTTCGCCTGGACCAACTCCAAACAATCCTCCGTTGGAAAACGCTTCTAGCGAGCGATTAATTTGATAATGATCTCCGATTGCCGGATCCAAAAATCTGTCAACTCGCGCCGTTACGTGCGGTAGAAACAGATAGGCTAAAATGAATCCGCACGATCCCAATATTACTATTGCAATGGTAAAAATCATAGATATTCCGTTCAGAAATAATTGGCCTAACCAAACGGACGTCGTAACGACTACCATTCCAATATCCGGTTGCAGGATCAGCAAAGAAAGAAAAGACAGCAGAAACAGAATTGATAGAAAGTTGCCCCTAAATTCCGAATATTTTTGTTGTTCGGAAAACATCCAGGCGGTAATGACTGCCAAAGCCGGTCTTACAAATTCCGATGGCTGCATCGAGAATCCGAAAATCGATATCCAGCGGCGCGCTCCTTTAATTTCCATTCCCATAACGAGCGTTGAAAACGTCAAAAATATCGAAAAGAAAAATAAAACCAAGGCAAATTTTTTAATAAGGGAATCATTAAATGTCGAAATACAAAAAACCACCGCCAACGACGGTAATATGTACAGCAAATGACGTTTCAAAAAATAAAATTTTTCTATTCCCATGCGATCCGCCACCATCGGAGTGGCGGCCATGGCCAACAGGATTCCAAAAGCCATCAACGTCAAAAATGCAAAAAGCATTATCCGATCGACTGTCCACCACCAGCGCCCCCAAATGCTACTACTGCCCCTCGAGATATCGATCATTTAGTTTTTTCTTTCAGTTTAAACACCAGATCCTTAAATTGTCGGCCGCGATCTTCAAAATCCTTAAATTGATCAAAACTCGCGCAGGAGGGAGATAGCAACACCGCGTCGCCGCCGTAAATTTTGGATATTTCCGCGGATCTTCGTACCGCGACGTCTAAGGTTTTTGCGATTTCGTTTTTTACTCCGCGTTGGATAAATAGGCGCGACCATTCTTCGGCGACCTCTCCAATTAAAAGCGCAAAACATATTTTATTAAAGTATCGAACTAGACTTTCGATTCCGTCTTCCTTGGGACGGCCTCCCAATATCCATATTATATTATTAAAACGCTTTAGAGCTTCTTCGGTGGAATCCGCATTGGTGGCTTTGCTGTCGTTTACGTACGAAACTCCGTCGACTTCGGCTACAAACTCCTGCCGATGCTC
>JAISMI010000099.1 GCA_031276835.1 Holosporaceae bacterium
AATTATATACGCCTCCGGAAGAAACGGCTGGGCCGTAAAAAACATCGACGATGAACGCAAAGATCTAAATCCGCTATTTGATACGATAATCGCCCACATAAGTTCTCCGACAATCGACGAGAACGCTCCATTTCAAATGTTGGTCACGATGCTGGATTACGATCAATATCTGGGGCGCGTTCTGACCGGAAAAATTCTAAAAGGGACCGCCGTCGTCAATAATTCAGTGCACGCGATTCGCACAGAAAACAAAGTGGTGGAACGCGCTCGACTCACAAAATTACTGTCCTTTGAAGGACTAAAGCGCATATCCGTCGACCGTGCCGAATGCGGAGACATAGTAGCCATAGCCGGACTGCAAACGGCCACCGTGGCCGATACGATCGCCTCCACCGAAGTCGCCATTCCCATCAAAGCGTTGCCCATAGATCCTCCGACTTTGTCCATGGCGTTTTCCATCAACGATTCTCCTTTGGCCGGACACGATGGCAAAAAACTCACGTCTCGTATGATTTGGGATAGACTGCAAAAAGAAGCGGAAGGCAACATCTCCATCTCCGTAAAAAGATCCGACGAACACGACTCCTTCGAGGTGGCCGGGCGTGGAGAATTACAGCTGGGCGTCCTAATCGAAACCATGAGAAGAGAAGGATTTGAGCTGTCTATTAGCCGCCCTCACGTTCTGTATAAAACAGACGAGATAACCGGCCAAAAGCTCGAGCCAATCGAGGAACTTTACATTGATCTGGACGATGAATTTACCGGAATTATCGTGGAAAAAATCGCCCTTAGAAAAGGATCTTTATTGGATATGCGTCCTTCGGGCGTTGGGAAGACTCGATTAAAATTTTCGATTCCAACCAGAGGATTAATTGGATATCACGGCGAATTTCTCACGGACACGCGCGGCTCTGGAATTATGAATCGATTATTCAACGGATACGAGCCGTATAGGGGACCAATTGAAGGTCGCGCAAGAGGAGTTCTTGTGTCCAATTCATCGGGACGCGCCATTCCTTATGCGTTGTTTTTTCTTGAAGAAAGAGGAACTTTATTTATAAATCCAGGAGATCCGGTCTACGAGGGCATGATCATCGGAGAACACAATAAAGGCAACGAATTGGACGTCAACCCTACAAAAACCAAGCAACTTACCAATATGCGAGCCTCCGGAAAAGACGATAACATCAAATTATCTCCCCCAAGGGCTATTTCATTGGAACAGGCATTGTCATATATTCAGGACGACGAATTAGTCGAGGTTACCCCAGGCTCTATTAGAATGAGAAAAAGATATCTTGATCAAATTATTCGTAAAAAAATGAGTAGATTGGAACAATGAAAATAGCGTCCTTGGTTGACGATTTTTTAAAAACCTATCTCCGCGCTGGAATTAGCTCTAAATTTTTTTTGGGATTCGCCTGCGGAATTCCATTTTTGCTGAGATTGACCGTTTTAGATCTGTGGCTAAAAGAATGCGGAGTGTCAAACGCCACCATAGGACTCTTTACGTTTCTGCAGTGGCCGTTTAGTCTGAAATTTTTATGGGCTCCGTTCATAGAAGAAACCGACTTCCCCATTTTATCAAAAATATTGGGCCGACGACGCGGCTGGGCCGTTGCCAGTCAAATTCTTCTGTTCTTTGGACTCATAGGAATGGCTACGGCGAATCCTCATACCGGCATTGCTAGTCTAATGTTTTATTCCTCTCTCGTAGCCTTTGCCGACGGCTGTCAAAACATGTCCCTATACGCCTACCAATTGGATAGAGTCGGCGCGGACATGTTTGGTCCCGCCGCCGGAATTTTTATCTTTGGCTATAAAATCGGAATGTTTTTTTCGAAAAGCATCACCATCTATTTGGCCCACTATTGCGGATGGAATTTTGCCTATTATTCCATGGCTTTTTCAATTTTTCTCTGCACAGTTTTTATTTTATGCGTAAAAGAGCCGGAAATTTCCCAAATAAACGAAGCCGAATACATAGCAAAAACAACCCTGTCGTTTGAGGAAAAGAAAAAATCTACGTTCGAATTGATTCGCATGGTCAAAGCCGCCATTTTTGAGTGCCTTATCCGTCCATTTAGAACATTTGTAAAAAATAAGGATTGGATCGGCATAATTTCCGTAGTTATGCTCTACAGGGCTGGAGATAGAATCGCCCAAAAAATGGCCAAGCTGTTTTACGTGGATATGGGATTTTCAATGCTGGAAATAGCCAACGTCGTTCAGGTATTTGGAACCGTCGCCGCCCTTTTAGGAGGAATTGTCGGAGGGTATTTAGTGAAACGTCTAGGCCTTAAAAGAGCGATGTTTTGGGGCGGAGTAGTCCACGCCTTCGGATGCCTTTCCTATGTCGTTCTCGCCCATACTGGATATAACATAAAAATGCTGTACGCGACAGTATTTATTGAAAACGTCACCTCCGGAACAATAGCGACGGCATTCGTCGCTTTTCTATATAGTCTGTGTAATAGCAACCACGCCACCACTCAATATGCGCTGATGTGGGCGTTCTACGATTTGGGAGGAACTTTGTGTCGGACATTTTCCGGTATAATAGCCGACGTTCTCGGATGGACCGGTTTCTTT
>JAISMI010000015.1 GCA_031276835.1 Holosporaceae bacterium
CCACAAAAACCGCTTTTTTACCGGAATTTTTGACGTATTTGGTGGCGGCTTTGCGGGAAATGCTTCTGTAGCGAATGACTTCCCAGTCGTCTCCCCTTTCAAGGGCATATTTTTTTAGCTCGTTTTCGACAATTCCCAAAATCTGATCTCCGGTTTCCCCCTCCGGAAGCATAATGAGAAAGCTATTGATCTTTAGGATATGCGCATGGGAAAAAAGCGATTGAATCTCCTCATGCAGAGATAAACCGCAGGCAAAAACATGGTCGCCGTTTATCTTCTGATCATTGGAAAACGACAGTATCGGAATTTTTGGAAATAACGCTCCATATTGTTTCGTTTCCGAAGAAAATACCGGTCCAATGACAGCCTTTAGATTTCTGTTTTTAAAACGCTCGTATATTTGAAATTTTTCAACGGACGGATCGGCGGCGTCCACCACGTAAAAATCTATGTTTCTAGAATCGGCCGCCGCCAAAATACAAGCGTTAAGTATACTTTTTCCGACGGCTTCGTTGCGTCCAGACGTCGGCAGCAGTAGCAGAACGGAATTTTCTTTTTTTTTCAGCGATTTTAAACGGGGATCAAAAAGTTCGTCTACATCCTCCTTTTGCACTGGAAATTTCTCTCCCACGCGAATATCTTTATCCGGAGAGCAGGACGCTAAAAAAATCAACAGGAGCAGCCTTATTGGAAACATTTTTTTCACCCCAACTACTGGAAAAAATATCGCAAAAAATGCACGATCAGCAGCATAAACCAGGATTATATGTGGTTGCAACTCCAATAGGAAATATATTCGATATTAGTTTGCGCGCCATTCATATTTTAAAAAAATCCCAATATATTTTCGCGGAAGATACCCGTCAATCCAGAAAACTACTTGATTTCTACCACATAGAAACTCCGACGATCTCCTGCCATGAACACAATGAATGCGGATCGTCGGTCGTTTCAAAAATAAAAAACGACGAAATCTACGCGCTGATATCAGACGCTGGAACTCCGTTAATTTCCGATCCTGGATATAAAATCGTAAATTGGTGCCTTTCTCGGGAAATAAACGTTTTTCCCGTGCCTGGCGCCAGTTCGATAATGGCCGGCCTGAGCGCCGCCGGACTCCCGACGGATACGTTTACGTTCTGCGGATTTCTTCCCGCTAAATCGGCGGCCCGCAGATCAAATTTAACGTACCTCAAAACCGCAAAATCCACGTTGGTGTTTCTGGAATCTCCCCAACGCCTCCTGAATACGCTGAAGGACATGCTGGAAATCTTCGAAGACAGACGGTGTTGCATATGCAGAGAAATTACTAAATTTTTTGAAGAATTTAAACGGGAAAATCTATCAAAATTGGCGGAGTACTTTTCCGAAAACAATCCCGTCGGAGAATTCGTCATAATAGTCGCCGGAAACGAAGGAAATTACGTCGACGAATCGGCAATATTTTCAGAACTGGCGCGACTGCTGGAGAAAGAATCCCTAAAAAGCTCGGTGGAAAAAATCGCCCAAAAACATAAATTTTCCAAAAAACGACTGTACGAAAAAGCGTTGGAAATAAAAGGGGAAAAACCATGAATCCAACGGAAAAAAAAGGACGTCTGGGAGAATTCATCGCCGCTTTGCTGCTGAAAATTAAAGGATATAAAATATTGGCCAGAAGATATAAAACCCCTTGCGGAGAAATTGATATAATTGCCCAAAAAGATAATATAATTGCATTCATAGAAGTAAAATCGCGCAAAACTATTGAAAAATGCCATAACGCCGTCGCCCAAAAACAACTGAAACGAATTCAACGGGCTTCTGAAATTTTCCTGGAACGTCATAGGAATCTTTGCCAAAATTTCAGGCGATACGATGTTGTGTTGGTCGCCGATTGGAAATTTCCAACACACATTAAAAATATATCAATATGAATTTATTTAAAAAATATTTTGCCTTTTGAGTAATTTTGATGTATAATCTTCTTTTGCCCATATGGAGATCTACTATGAAAAAAATACTTTTCCTATTCATGATAGGTCATGGACTTGGATGCGTCGAAGCCATGACCTTTTTAACGGATCCCGACGCGCCTAATTCTTCATTGGAAAGCGCGCCGCGTCATTTCACAGAACCCACAGACTTGCCGCCGAAAAGTTTACGAAAACTTGACTATTTTTCACCCAACTTGGCGAGCTCTCCCCAAATTCATCATGGGCTTTTGATCGTAAGCCGACATAAAAGCGACGTCCCTAAGGATACGGCGCTCGCCATACGTAAGGGAAAAATCGCGAAGGGCAAACTGGAACTCAATAAAACGCGAAGATCCATCAATCCCGACTCAACAAAATTTTTTACGAAATATCCAACTTATTTACGCACGCCGGTCATACGATCAATCTTGGACTCCTGGAAAAAAACAAAAGCCTCTCCCCTATTGAGTAATCCGGACGATGGGGATAACGACGAAATTAGTTCTTCTCCGCTCAAGCCCCTAAATTCCAACGAGAGATTGGCGATCCTAAGAGGGCTGATTAAATAAGATAGATTGACTTTTCAGTCTTTCGCAAAATGTAAAAAAGCAATTGGCGAATTCTCTTTAAACATCGGGAATCGACAAGCTCGCAATCCGTATCCATCTTCAATCCTCATCGATAAATAACTGTTTTTTTTAAATGATATATTCTATAATCCTGAGTTTTTGTAATAGAGGGTTTTTATGTCGAAAAAAATGGGATTTTACGCAGTGCTGGCCATAGTATTTGGAAGTCAAATCGGTTCCGGAATATTCGTATTGCCGGCCAGTCTTGCTCCATTTGGAATGTTTGGGATTTTCGGATGGATTTTTGCCGGTATTGGAGCAATGTTGTTGGCATTTGTCTTTGCAGATTTATGCGCAAAATTTCCCCAAACCGGAGGTCCTCACGCCTATGTTCAACACGTCTTCGGAAGAACGACGGCGTTTTTTGTGGGATGGACCTATTGGTTGGTGTCCTGGACCAGTACGTCGGTGGTGGTCGTCTCGGCGATCGCCTGCCTAAATCCATTTCTGGGAAAATATCAATCTCCTTACGCGTATTTATTTCTAGAAACGTGCCTATTGTGCGTCGTCACCTGGATCAACTGCAAAAGCGTTAAGTTTTCCGGAGAAATAGAATTTATTCTTACTCTGCTGAAATTTATTCCTTTTGTAGTAGTTCCGGCGGTGATTTTTCAGAAATTCGATATCTCAAACATTCGCCTATCTCCCCAATACGCCGATTATTCCGCGGCGGATTTGGCGACAATCGTCGCCTCAATGTCTTTTTGGGGATTCATCGGCGTAGAATGCGCCACCGCTCCGGCGGAAGCGGTGGAAAATCCTTCAAAAACCATTCCGAGAGCCATAATTATCGGAACGCTGGGAGTCGCCCTTGTTTATCTAATAAATAACCTGGCCATTATGGGAGCAATTCCAGGGAATCTATTGGAAACTAGCAAATCTCCCTACGTCGACGCCATTAATTTGGTATTCGGAAGAAATCTATCCATGGTCATCGCCGTAATTACTTCGCTGGTGTTAATAGGGACTTTTAACGCTTGGGTTTTAACCTCCGCTCAAATATCTCTCGGACTTGCGCAAGATGGATTGTTACCCCCTTTTTTTGCAAAGAAAAACAGCAACGGCGCTCCATATGTCAGCGTCGTTATCAGCTGCTTCGGAATGATTCCAATACTGATTCTCACAAAAAATGAGAATCTTTCGGAGCAGCTAAACTACATCATAGATTTTTCGGTAAAATCATTTTTGATGATTTATGGCATGTGCTGTCTAGCGTTTATAAAAATTAATCTGGATTCGCAAAAAATCCTAAAAACCATCGGAGGAATAGCGGCGTTTTCCTTTTGTTTATTGATAATAGCTACTTCTTCTCTTCAGTCCATAACGGTATCGCTGATGTTTATGCTCAGCGGAATTTTCATGTTACCGTTCGCCAAGATAAAGGAAATAAAAAAAATCCGCTAGGCTATTTGTCTTCCGAAACCATTTTTATGGATCCGCACGGACATTCGGCGGCGCACATTCCGCATCCTTTGCAGTAGTCGTAATTTATCTCTAGGGAACCGTCCGGATGCTTGATAATGGCGTTATCCGGACAATATCCGTAGCAGTTATCGCAATGAAAACAATTTCCGCAGGAAAAACAACGGGCAGATTCTACGACTATGTTCTCATTCGAATACGAAACGTCTTTTTCAGAAAATGAGAGATCTCCCAATCTTGAAACGTTTACTTTTGCATTTTTTTTAAAATAAACGGTGTTTAGTTTTTTAAAGCCCGCCATTTCATGTTTGATAATGGGGATAAATTCGACTCCGCGAAGATTTGCATCTATGAATTTCGCCGCTTTTTTCCCGTGGCCGATGGCGTGCGTCACAGTGCGCTTTCCAAAAACAATATCTCCTCCGGCGAAAACTCCATCCGCTCCGGTCATCATATTTTTATCGATTTCCACAAGACCCTTTTCGGAGATTTTTACGGCGTCCATTCCCCGCCAAATATGTTCGTCCATCGATTGGCCAATGGCCAAAATCACGCTGTCCGCATATAAAATTTCTATTTCTCCGGATTTTGATAAAATATTCGATTCCTCGTCAAAATCCATTTTATCAATCAGCACCTTATCTCCGTCAATACAATTGATTGTGCGCAGATATAGTATTTCGACTCCTTCCGCCAACGCCTCGTTAATTTCGATATCGTGAGCCGGCATGGTGTGAACCGTACGCCTATATACAATTTTTACACTCTCGGCTCCCAGACGTAAAGCAGTTCTGGCGGCGTCGATGGCGGAATTTCCGCCTCCATAGACGATAACTCTCTTGCCCAGATTAACGGCATTCGCGGATTCGTCCTCCAATTTCCTAAAAAGATCTATGGCGTCAAAGACATTGGAATTTTTCTTTATTTCTATGTTAGATTTTGCCGCCTTACTGGCGCCGGTCGAAACGTATACGGCGTCAAAATTCTCCATTTCAGCGCTTATACTGGAAATTTTTCTACCGCAGATTATTTTCACCCCAAGATCGGCGATTCTATTTATTTCCGCATCCATGATGGCGGCGGGGAGGCGATATCTCGGCACTCCATAGCGCATCATGCCGCCAGGCTTAGAATGATCTTCGTATACGGTGACGTCGTGCCCCATTTGCCTCAAAAAATAAGCCGCCGTCAGTCCGCTTGGACCGGCGCCAACGATCAAAACCTTTTTACCGCTGTCCGGATTTTGTTTTTCGAAACTCCAGCTGTTGGCAATGGCGACGTCTCCAATTGATCTTTCGATTAAATTAATATTTACGGCTCCGTCGAACTGCTCGCGATTGCAGGTTTTTTCGCAGGTGTGATAGCAGACGCGTCCCATAATGGCTGGAAATGGATTGTCTTTCACCATCACCTCCCAGGCTTCCCGAAATTTCCCCTCTTTTGATAAAGACAGCCAAAGCTGTATGTTTTCTCCAGCTGGACAGGTGGCGTTGCAGGGCGGTATTCTTTCGACAAATTCCGGACGCATTGTCCTCCAGGATCCGGTTTTGTTACTAAGACT
>JAISMI010000022.1 GCA_031276835.1 Holosporaceae bacterium
TACACCTACACGATTCCGACAATTCATCGAAAATTACTGCCGGACGCCGCCGTCATAAACTACGTCTGCTCTTTTTTTGTTTTCATGTTTTTAGTCGTTAGTTCCGTCGTTTGGATGTTCGAAACGAAAGACATAAAACGGCTTTTAGAGGACATAAGTAAAATTGCTTTACGGGAATAAACAATGGATATCAAAGAGTTACTGTTTAGCAAAATATCTATGGCGCCGAAGGAATTAATTCCGACGATTTCTTTTGGCATAATAATAGCGGCTTTCGTGCTGATTATTGTTTTTTTCGGCATATGCGTAGCTTACATAAATTTAAAGCCCAAGCCGGCGGTAAAAAAAGACACTCCAAAAGTTGATAAAAAAGAAGAAGTTTCGGTCAGGGTACGCCACGAGGATCTTCCGATAATTTCCGGAAGACTTGGAGAAATTTTGACGCTGCACGGAATTTTAAACGCGGGGCCGGTAACAAAAATCTTCTTCAAAATTCTGGAAATCATGAGAAATAGCACCTACGACGTGCGCTGGAGATACAAACTCCCCTGCTTCATGATGGTCGGGCCGGACGGCAGCGGCAAGTCGACTCTGCTGGAAAGTCTAAATTGCGAGCATCTTACCGCAGACGGATTCTCCGTTAGTTCCATGTGGAAGCTATTCAAAAAAGGAGCGATTTTCGAATTTCCCAGAATGGATTTATCGGACGACGTTCATAAATTTTGGTCGTTTATCAGCGAGTTATTCGTTTTTATTCGGCCGCGCCGTCCTCTAGACGGCATTATAGTCACATTGTCGGCCGATTTACTTATATCGGAAACATTCGACGCAGAAAAACACGCCCGAGAAATGTTCGAAAAAGTCTTTGGATTTCAACATGATGTGAATTTTCATCTCCCCATATACGTAATAGTCACGAAAATGGACTTAATTGCCGGATTTTCAGAGTTTGCTCATCTTCTGAACGACGGCGCAAAACAACAAATTTTCGGATGGTCTTGTCCGTACTCCCTCAACAGCGCCTTTTCAACCGATTGGATAAGCGAGATTTTTCAAACGGTCGACGACGGCATAAGAAGAGGAGCGATAAATTTTTCAAAGGAAAAGAAAAATTCTTCCGATCTAGAAAAAGCCGTTCTGTTTGAATACAATATAGGCGCAATTAAGTCTGCGCTGTCGCAATATTTATATGCAATGTTCCAGTCGCATAATCCGGAAGACGGATTGATGTTGAGGGGCGTTTATTTTGTCGGCAGACGGAAACAGAGGGACTCTCTGCCGGAAGATATTCTGAGTCCCGCGGCGTTAAATCCAAACGTCAATTCTTTCTTCAATAATTCTTACAACAACAGTATATATTTTGCGCAGGACTTATTTGTGGAGAAAATTTTTAAGGAATTCAACATCGCCTACCCGATTAACGTGGACGCCATCGACATGAATAAAACGGAACAGCGCAACAAGATTATTATGGCGGCGGGATCCGCCATAATGTCATTGGGATGGTTCTGGGGAAACAACAATATCAAAGAAAAAATACAAGAATACAATTTGGCAATGGCTTCCGTAAAAGTCTCCATGTTAAAGATTAAATATCTGGAAGAAAATTTAAAGGGAGAAGAAGATCAGGCCGCCATAAATAGACAGACCGTTAATTTGCTGAAAAATATGCCTTCGGTAAAAAGATTTGATCTATTTTCCGCGTTTGTTCCCCAATCCTGGTTTTCCAATCTGCATAAAGATATGCTTGAAACCATAGGATTGGTTTTCGATTCGGTTATCATTCGGGCAATGTACATAGACATAAACCTTGACGCTAAAAATATTTTACAGGACGTCGTCAACGCTTCTTGGTCCGTCGGCGGCAAAAAGGATTTGTTCGACGTTAACTCATTCGCGAGTTTTAAAAAATTGCAAGATTTTATCAATCAGCTGGGCAACATAGAAAGAATCAGCGCCGAATACAATTCCATACGTCATTTGGAGGACAGAAAAAGCGTATCCGATCTTACGAAAGTTCTTTTCAACGAAACCTTCGATATCGCCGAAGAAATAAAAGATAGAATTCCCAATAAAAAGTTAATTCCTCCTAAATTTGACGTCGTTGCCTTCAAGTCCAAAATAGAATCAAACTTAAAAACCATATTTACGGCGTTTTTAAACGACGTTTTGGACGTTACCGTCGAAAAAATATTACAGAATCTATCTCAAGAGGTCGAAAAAATTATGGAAGCCGCTCAAAATGCCGCTGTGGATTATTCGGCGACCAATCTGGCGAAAGTTTACAACAAAACTGCGTTGATTGTGGACATTTTGCAGAACAAAAATTTCTCTTGGATATCCCAGGATCACTTTATACCTTGCGCTAAGTATGCGGATTTGATGAATAATCTGGGAGCGTCGGAGGTAGTCGGCCAAAGCTGCGTGAAAGAACTAGTCAAAATCGGAGAACTGGAATTTCATAAATTTAAATCGCGACTGCTGGAATATAAAACCGATTTAACCGGAGCGCTACTTTCCCCAGACGCCCGAACCGTGTCCGCCGGCTTTGAAAATTTCCAAAAGGAAATCCGCTCTCTACTGGATCAACCTTTTATCTGCGCGACTCCGGATAAAAAGCTAACCACAACGATTCTCGAAGACAAAATGCTAATCTGGGATCTTAAACAGTTAAAAGAATTGTCGAACCTAATCGATAAATACTATGAATTTTCCGAAACCATGCCTAAGGATATGCGGGCGCAATATTTTGATATGTATAAATCCATCGCAAAAAAATGTTTCCATCCGATAGTCAATTCAATGCTGGGAAACGCTCAGATTTTTGACGACATGCCGCTGGGACATTCCCGAGATCTTCTGGAAGACGCCTACAAGCGGCAGGCCTCAAACATTAGAAACGCGTCCTTCGCCATCCCCAAGATTGCAAAACTTCTGAATGAAATAGAGAATGAAGACAACCTTAGGGATTTTGGTTTTTCCTCCATGATTGTTTCCCATTACTCGGGCCTGCTGGAAAAAATCGACGCCCTATTCAATCAAGAAACTCCGTATTCCGCCGGACACACCGTATTCGACAACTGGAACGGCGACAAAACTCCAAAATTTTTAAACATCAACGATCAAGACGGATTGAAACAATATCTTACGGCTCAATTCGAAAGAATTCGCTTTATGGCGAAGGATTTGGCGGCTCCGATCGTGGACCTATTATCCATGCCTAATTTCATTGAAAAAGTAAAAAATCGCAAACTTTTGAGTAAATGGAGAGAAATAATAACCGGCGTCGACGACTACGAAAACAAAAAGCCTGGAAATTCCATTGCCGCCCTCGAAAGTTTCATATCCGATAATCTGTCGAAGGTTTCCATTGGCTCCTTCGACGAACAGGGAGAAATAAAAACTATTTCCGAAAGCGGCGGAGATTTTTTCCTGTCGAAACGCTCAACTGTCGCAAAATCTTTAATGTCTCGCGCAGACGTTGTTCAGTATGAAAAGGCGGCGAACGCCTACGGCAAAATAAACAAATTCTTCAACGACAATCTCGCCCACAAATTCCCGTTTGGAAAATCGGATCAAGACGCCTCTCTTAGGGATGTGGAGAATTTTATAAACCTATACGAACAGAACTCTCAAAATGTGCTTAACATTCTCGAACGAAACAAGGAGGGTAAGCGCATAAACGAAAAGGCGCTGGATTTCCTCGACGCCACGAGCAACAAATTGATTCCCTTCCTGAAGATTTGGACGGCCCATTCGAAAACGTCCGATCCCAAGAGCGCCCTGGTTTCTTTCAACGTACAGACGCGTCCTTCTCCGGATCAGGAATCGCTTACGTCGTCGGTTATGGATCGAGAAGTTCTCATAAATAAAATTCCAACGGCGGAAAACGCCAACGGCGTGTTTTTTAATAACGACGAGGTGACGGTTGTTTTCCAATGGGTGGCCTCTTCTGAAGAAAAGCCGAAAGAGCAGGGATCTACGGGGAATCTACTCATCCAGGGATCGCAGGCGATATTTTCCTACTCCGGAAAGTGGGCGATGTTCCGCATGATCGAAGAACACAAGGCTAACAAGGAAGTGGAATCTCCTAACGGAGTTCTTCTACAATTTAACGTGCCAATTGTGGACGCCTCAAAGGGAAATGAAGATCTAACTTCAAAAATGATCGTGAAAATTACTCCCATGACTAAAGACGGCGACAAAACGTCTCCTATGGCGTGGCCGATATTTCCGGAACTTTGTCCGGAACTTCACGATGAAGAAGAAAGTCGTCGTGATACTCCAACCTCGAACGATATGGACGTCGCCGTATCCTTCGATGAACGCGCTCCGGAAAAAGGAGCGCAATGATGATTAATATCGATGAATTTCTAACTCCCATTTCCAAAAATAGAATATGTGGAGAAGATTTAAAATACGAATATATCTACGATCAAATAAAAGAATTTCGCCGCGAAGACGATCCGAGATTATCCCAAGGAGTTTGGCTAACAGAACCGAAAAAAGCCAATTGGAAAGAAGTTCGCCGCATTTGCTCGCATCTGTTGAAAACAAAAACCAAGGATTTGCAAATTGCCATGTGGTTTTTGGAGTCCATGATTGCTCTGGAAGGATTTCAGGGACTTAACCAAGGACTTATTCTAATACTGGCTCTTTGCGAAAAATTCTGGGACGATATTTACCCATCCATAGATTGGGAAAATCAAAATTTTATGTCGCGGCTATCACCTTTTTATTTTCTTGCGGAGAAAATTCAGGAGAAAATCGTATTAATTCCCATCATGGAGTCGACCGACGGCCTTGTGGAAAGTTATAGCCTATCGGATTGGATGACGGCTCGCCATAATTTGCAGATAAAAAACAATAAAGGGCTATCTCTTAAGCAACTGAAAAAAAATATTCTTTCGACGCCAATTGAATTTTTTAAAAATTTGGAAACGGAGGTAAAATTATCCGCAGAAAATTTAAAAAAATTAAACGAGTTCGTCGGTGAAAAATGCAGCAACGACGCCCCAAGTTTTCGCGGAATCTTTGATTGCTTGAGCGACGTCGAAAGAATAATTTCCCATAATTTATCCGAAAAAAAATCCCAAATGGAAAAAAATTCTTCCGATCCACAGATAAAACAAGACGACGACAAAACAACGACCGAGAATTCCGCTTCCAGATCAAAAGAAATTCCGCAGAGCAAACCTTCTCTCGAACAGGTTTATAATAATTTGAATGAAATCGCCGTCTTTTTGGAGAAGGAGCAGCCGCAAAGTCCGGCCTCTACTTTGATAAAAATAGCCGTGGAAATCGGTAAAAAAAGTTTTCAGGAATTGCTGGAAATTAACATAAAGAGCGGCTTAATTGTTAATACGATTTCCGAACTTTATCGAATGCTCGCCGCCGCCCCAGAAAACAAATAGCGACGCTGAATTGCGGAAAAAAAGTCTTACGATCATGGGTTAAAATCAAAAAACACTTGTTACAGTTATTGTTGTATGATATGCAGATTACACTTGATATTTTATGCGGCGAGGGAAGTTACATGAGTCTGGTAAAAAATGTCGTCGTCGTCGGAGGATGGACGTTGACGTATCGTATCAGCAGCTTCATAAGAGATGTGGCTCAGTCTTATATTTTAGGAGCCGGTTTATTTTCCGACGTTTTTTCTCTTTCATTTAAGTTTGCCAATTCGCTAAGAAAATTATTTGCGGAAGGAGCCTTCAACGCGTCTTTTCTTCCAATATTTTCCGCTTCTCTAAAGGATAAAGGTCACGACGAGGCTCAAAAAATAGCTTCTCAGATTTTCACCTGGCTGACGCTTTTGGTCTCGTTTCTTTCCATCATATGTCTAATTTTTTTCAGAAAAATCATAGGAGGATTTGCCGCCGGCATAGATCCGTCGACGGAAAAATTTGAGCATTTGGTTTCAATTGGAAGAATTTGTTCTCCCTATGTCGCCGCTTCCTTTTTAGCGGCCATGTTTGGAGGAATTCTAAACGCCGTAAACAGATTTGCCATGGCGGCCGCCGCTCAATTGACGTTAAATATCTGCGTCGTTGGCGCGCTGTTTGCCGGTCCATTTCTTTTCCCAAGCACGGCATACACAATGGCCTGGGCGACATTTTTGGCAGGAGTTTTGCAGGTTCTTCTTCTGTGGATTAGCGCGAAACGCTGCGGATTTCACGTTGGTTTTGACTTTTCCTCTCGAAAAAATGAAGTGAAGATTTTTTTCAAGAAACTAATGTCCGGCGCCATTGGATCCGGAGTGCTGCAATTGAATATTTTTATTGATTTCATATTGCTGTCGTTTTTGCCGACCGGAGCCGTCTCCTATTTTTATTATGTGGATCACGTGAACCAATTTCCCATAGGAATTCTTGGAATAGCCTTTAGCACGGCTCTATTGCCGCCGCTTTCTAGAGCGATTCACGAGAAAAACGACGCGGTCGCCCAAAAGCAAATGAATTTAGGACTATTGTTTGCCTTTGTGTTTACTCTTCCGGCGTCGACTATTCTTATGTCGTTGGGGGAGCAGATAATAGGGGCCATCTAC